>NZ_JAFLQW010000206.1 GCF_017313335.1 Phormidium pseudopriestleyi FRX01
CTGGAGGGGTGCCCGTAGGGCGGGGTGGTGACTCTGGAGGGGTGCCCGTAGGGCGGGGTGGTGACTCTGGAGGGGTGCCCGTAGGGCGGGGTGGTGAAGGCTGGGTCGGGGTAGGGGTTGGCTCAACACTCGCAACAGTGAGATGCACCCATTGTAGGGGCGCAAGCATTGCGCCCCTACAATGGGTGCAAGCATTGCGCCCCTACAAATACAGATTGACGCCGCTCGTTTTTATAGACTTATCAGTATTGCGAAATTCCGTATAAGATAACAATTTTTCTCCCTAATTTTACGTCGGTATGGAAGAAACGACTGAAGTCGTTACTACGAACAATAATAAAAAAAGCCCCACATTTGAACGTGTGGGGCTTTTTTATGCTAATTTTAAGTTACAAAGAAACTACCACACCAGGGCTTTCATTGGCCATACGGTCTACGCTACAAACCGCATAACTTCCCGGTTGCAATCCGGTGATGGAATTGGTAGCAGAATTCAGAACTTTGACCAGTTGCCATTGATTGCCGTTGAGACGATAAACTGTCCAGTAACGAATATCATTGCTGCCAGAATTCCAGGCGATCGCATTATCACCGACACGGACACCTGTTGGCGCTGCTGGAGGAACTGCATCTAACCAAGGCATAGTAGGAGGCAGCGCCTGAGACGGATAGACTGCCGCTCTAAAACGCTCGTTGATTCCTAACCAATTTTCATTAAACACTTTCATGCTAAAGAAAATATTGCCCAGGGAAAGTTTATCCACTTCTTGGCGAGAAATTTCCACCTGTCTTTCAAATTCAGAAATCGGCCACCCACTGCCATCGAGTTTGCTGAGATAGTTTCCGGCATAAATATGACGGCGCAGGGGATTATTTTGACTCCACCAGTTTAATAAAACCGGATAGCTTTGTTGGGGTGGGTCAATCCGCCAATAGAGTTGAGGGGCCAGATAATCGAGCCAACCTTCATCCAGCCATTTTTTAACGTCGGCATAGAGTCCATCAAATTGGTCAAACCCGACTATTCCCTCAGCTTTTCCAGGACGATAAATTCCAAAGGGGCTAATCCCAAATTTAACGTAGGGTTTTTCGGTTTTAATCCCATTCCAAATCCGTTCGATCGCATCGTTGACGTTTTTTCTGCGCCAATCGGCGAGTCCAAGGGTTCCGCCACTGTTTTGATAGGCGGCATAAGTCGCGTTATCGGGGAAACGAACCCCTTCTTGTGGATAGGGGTAGAAATAGTCATCAATATGAATGCCATCGACATCATAGCGACGGACCACATCCATAATCACGTTATAAGCCCGGTCTTGGACCTCTTTGACCCCGGGGTCCATCCAGAGTAAATCCCCATATTGATAGGCGTATTGGGGATACATGGAGGCAATATGGTTGGGACTCAGGGCATATCTTTCTCCCGGCATTTTAGCGCGGTAGGGGTTAAACCAAGCATGAAGCTCGATATTGCGCTTGTGACTTTCGGCGATCGCAAACTCCAGGGGGTCATAAAAAGGTTGGGGCGCTTGTCCCTGAGTTCCCGTCAGCCATCCACTCCAAGGCTCAATTTGCGACGCATAAAAGGCGTCTCCATTGGGGCGAATTTGGAGGACCAGGGCATTCAAATTTAAAGATTGCATCTGGTCGAGGATTTTCACCAGTTCCGCTCTTTGCTGATCTACGGACAGATTGCCAGCGGAGGGCCAGTCAATGTTAGCCACCGATGCCACCCAGACCCCTCGAAATTCGTGCTGATGGCCGACGCTGACGAGTTTTTGAACCCGATCATCGCCTTGGAGTGGAAATGGGAGTTGGGTAATGTCAGGGGAGTTCGGCTCAACTCCAGGGTTGTTGATGGGTGCAGGGACTGCAGTGGGGGGTGCCACCGCAGGCGGCATCACTGGGCGCGGATACTGCGCGGTCCCCGGTGGAACGTTGAGCAAGAGCAAGAGTAAACAACCCCAGAGGGCAAACTGAATTTTGAGTGGATTTCCCGTGAAAAAAGTACGAACGATGTGCCGATATAGGGACCACAGGTTTGTTGATAAATGGCCTGTCGCACCCATTCGGCGCTTCGGTTGTTTTTGCTGGAAAATTCGGAATACTAAGCGCATCAATTTCATCATCTATCCCGCTGGATACCCCGCGTTGCATCAACAATCTTAATAACGTTAGCGTAGATTGGGAATTTTATCATTCCAGGAGCTACTCTAATTTTGAAGGCTTCGAGATGCTGACCGAACCGATTTACCCGCAGTTCCAGGCTTTGCTTTCTGTTCCCCAGAGGTCGGGCGATCGCCCATAGAATCCAGTGATTCTCGTAGGCGATCGCGATTCTCTAGGTTGGGTGGCATTCTCGTCTGGATTAGCAATACGCCAGAGCCGTCGGTCTATCCAGATCTTTTCCTAGAATTGACTTCCTTGAGAATTTAAACCCTTTATCCCTGATTGGCTCCTGGGGGATGATAACTTGGCCTCGGAGGGAGCCGGTTCCAGATTTCCGGTGACGCAGATCATCATAGAGAGATGATCCGGTCCTCTGTTGCCATTGGCTTTAAATCACTCCCACCTTTGACGATTATCACGAGCTACCCACCCTTGCGATCGCTGTAGGATCTGGAATTTCAGGACATATTAAAAGGGTAGAGTTCAACAACACCTCAATATGCAAGTACCCACCATTTACTCCACCTCCCTGATTGCTGAAGTCTTCGGTCAAGCCTGGAATGCCGGTTCTCTAACCGTCAATCAACGGAAAGATTTGATGCTTGCCCTTTTAGAAAATCCCCTCAACTCTGAAGACTATGCGGCGATCGACCGCCTACTGCACGCTGTACGCCGGGGATGGATTAAAGTCTCCGAGTAATCGACCCAGCCCTCGACCTGTCCTCCCCTGATGCTTTCTAAAAACGATTCAAAATTTAAACCATGACCGTCTTTATCTCAAGATTCAAACATTAAATGCACTCATCAATTCAACTTTAAATCCCTTTTTAAATTAACAATTTATTGAGATATTTGGGTTTTAACTACACGAGTTTCGTGTAGTTTTTTTTAGAATTCAGGGTTCAATCTGCTTTGGACCCATCACCCCTGACCCTAACTCAATCGAGCTGTGCATTCCAGGATTAAGCGTTGATTAATCAGAGCAAAAGGCTGAATGGCGAGGGCTTGTTGGAATGCCTGAATTGCTTCTCGGTACTTTCCTAGGGTGGCATAACATAATCCCAGTCCATGTAGCGCTCCAAAATGAACCGGATTGAGTTCGATCGCCATGCGGCAGTCCTCTATGGCTTTGTAATAGTCGCCCATACTGTAATACAGAACCGCTCGTCGATTCCAAGCTTCGGCAAAATCCGGCTGATCTTCAATCAGTTCCGTCAGGATTGCCTCTGCTTCTTTCAAATTGCCGCGATCGAGCAGCACTTGAGCACGTTGGAGAAAGTCCAACCCATAGACGCCTTTTTGGTGGAACCAGATTCGCCAAAGCTCTTGAGTGGCGCGATCGCGCACTCTCTCCGTTGGGTTTTTCAGGTCTTCCAGTAACGGTTCTATCGAGGATCTATCCATAAAAGCTGCGCTCAAAGCACTGAAGGTGGACGAGCAGAGGCTCATTTCTATTATGCCGCCTCGGGTTACCTCAGAGGATGCCAGAAATCGATGGCGGCGATCGCCAAGGGTGGTTCCCCTAGACTGTCACCTCACGCCAGTTGCCTCGCCAAAACACGATCGCCAAGATAATCGCCCGAATCATCCAATCACAAGTAGAACCGATCCACACCCCCACTAATCCCCAATTCAAAACAAACGCAAAGATATAGGTGGCAAATAATCGCACCCCAAACCAGCCGATCGCCGAGACATAAAAGGCCGTTTTCGTATTTCCAGCACCTCGGAGTGCTTGCTCGATCGCCATACTCATCCCCATAAACGGTTGCGCGACTGCGGCGATATATAAACAAGGCACTGCAGCGGCAATAATCTCGGCATCTTTGGAAAAAATTCCTAACAATACCTCCGGAATCCCCAAAAATAATAGACTACCCAAACTCAAACAGCAAACGGCTAATCCGGTGGCAATGATGCTGCTGGTGGTGGCTTGATCCGGTCGATTCGCCCCTAATTGTTGGGCAACGATCGCCGCTGTGGCAATGCCAAATCCTTCGGCAATGTAGTAGCAAATTTCCTCAATCCCCAAGGTAATCTCGTAGGCAGCCATTGCTTCGGTTCCCAAGGTGGCGATCGCCGCACTAAACCCCAGATAGCCTAAGCTGCGAAACAGGCGTTCATTGAAACTTGGGACTGAGATCCGGAATAATCGACGCAAGGCGGGAAGTTCCCCTCCGCGATCGCGCAAGGTTAACTGCTGAGTCCCTCGGTACAAAATTATCCCTAAAATCACGGTGTTAATTGCCATTGCGGTGACACTGGCGATCGCTGCACCCGCGATTCCCAAGTTGGGTGCACCCCAATTGCCGAAAATCAGGCAGTAGTTGAGGAGAATATTGACCGCGTTGGCAACCAGTCCCACTTTTAAGGGGATTTGAGTATTTCCTGATGCTTGCAATGCTGCTGCCGCAACAATTGAGAGCAATTGCAGAGGCATTCCCAGGAAGATAATCTGGAGGTAATCTTGGGCAGCTTCTTGGACTTGAGGGGTTCCGAAGGGAAGATATGCCAGGAGGGGATTTAAACCGAGGGTGCTACCGAGGGCGATCGCCAGTCCAGTCCCGAATGCCAGCAGCAGACTAGCGCGCAGGGTGGCGTTACTGAGGGATTTATCTTGGGCTCCCACGGCGCGTCCGACGAGGGCGATCGTCCCTACAGAAAAAGCAGAGAGGGTACTATAGAGACACCAATGCAGGGGTCCGCTAATTCGCATAGAGGCTAAGGCGGTGCTGCTGTAGTGGCCCAACATGGCGCGATCGGCGAGAAAAACCAATGCTTGTAGAAGCAGTTGGGCGATCGCCGGGGTCGCTAATTTGAGTACGGCACGTCCGATGGCGATCGGATCTGTTAGGGTCTGAGCATTGGCTAGACTCGGTTTGAACAATTTCATGAATGGGATTCAGGAGGAACAACAGGTGAAAGATGTTGTTATGAGGAATAAAGATAAGAGAACGCCTGAAGGCGTTACTACAAACAGAGAAAGAGAACGCCTGAATGCGTTACTACTAGCCCCACCTGAGCAGATGCGGGGCCAGGGAGGGGCGGTTGTAGAACTGAAAAATTACCCGGCTTCTGAGGG
Source organism: Phormidium pseudopriestleyi FRX01 (assembly GCF_017313335.1). GTDB lineage: Bacteria > Cyanobacteriota > Cyanobacteriia > Cyanobacteriales > Laspinemataceae > Laspinema > Laspinema pseudopriestleyi. Next base: position 5,249 of record NZ_JAFLQW010000206.1, read on the forward strand.
GAAACCGGGTTAAATAGGAGTGAATTGTTCAAGGGGCGATCGCGTTTTAAGGAGCAAGCCATCCGGCACTTAAAATCACGGTTAAGCCCATAAAAATAATCGTCAATGCCCAAGTGATGCGATTGAGAGTGGTTTCTGCACTTTTAGCACTGGTAAACAGTTGAGCTTGTCCTCCAATCCCACCAATTCCATCTCCTTTCGGGCTGTGGAGTAAGACTAAAATAATTAAACTAATCGCCGACAATAGCCAAATCAGTTGGACGAAAGTTGAGATATTCATGTACAGCGATACCTGGGTAAATCGTTGAAATTGAGTGCTTCTTTATTTACTCTGATTTGTTCAAGGTCATTTGTCAATTTCAAATTTTAAAATGACCTTGAACAAACCGCAGTGGATGACCCTGAGCATCCTAAACGGGAATTCGCAGGGGTTCGCGAGAAGACTGAAGGTTGAAGGCTGGAGACTCAATGGCAGAACGTCCTGTCATTTCCTGGGGTTGCGGCAGTTGTAAGATTTCCAACAGAGTCGGAGCAATATCGGCTAAACAGGCATCGGTTCGCAGTTTGACTTCGGTCCCATGTCCAGGAATTTTCCAACCTTCTCCTTCGATGAGAATCAAGGGGACTGGATTGGTGGTGTGAGCAGTCCAGGGGTTGCCGTTTTCATCGATCATATATTCAGCATTGCCGTGATCGGCAATGATTAAGGTAGTGCCTCCGGCGCGACCGATCGCATCGAGTAAGCGACCCAAACATCGGTCTACGGTTTGGATTCCGGTAATGGTGGCCTCGATATTTCCCGTATGACCGACCATATCCGGGTTAGCGTAGTTCACCACCACCAGGGAGTAAATCCGTTTTTTCACCCCGGCAATCACCACATCGGTGACCGCTTCGGCAGACATTTCCGGGGCTTTGTCATAGGTTGCCACCATCGGCGACTGCACTAATTCTCGGTCTTCGCCCTCGAAGGGTTCCTCTAAACCGCCGTTAAAGAAATAGGTGACATGAGCATACTTTTCCGTTTCTGCGGCCCGCAACTGCCGCAAACCGTGATTGGAGACGACTTCTCCAAAAATATTGCTGAGGTTTTGGGGTTCAAAGGCTACCAATACAGGTAGTTCAGAATCGTATTGGGTAAAGGTGGCAAAGCAGAGGAGCGCAATTTTCTCCCGCTCAAATCCTTGAAAATTCGGGTCTACAAAGGCGCTGGTGAGTTGTCTGGAGCGATCGGGACGGAAGTTAAAGAAGATGACCCCATCTCCCGATTCTACGGCTCCGGGTGCAATCCGAATGGGTAGGACAAATTCATCGGTGAGGTCCTGGGTGTAAGACTCTTTTAAGTGTTCAATGACGGAACGACCGTCACCGGGTCCATCGGTGGTCATGACTTTATAGGCCATTTCTACCCGATTCCAGCGGTTATCTCGGTCCATCGCATAATATCGACCGCTGAGGGTAACGATGCGACCCACGCCGATTTCCTGGGCGGCTGCTTCTATTTTTCCCAGGGCTTCTGCGCCGTCTCTGGGAGAGGTATCCCGACCGTCAGTGATGGCGTGAATACAAACGTCGGTGAGACCTTGAGCTTTGGCAAGGTGGAGTAGTCCAATTAAATGATTTTGGTGGGAGTGGACCCCTCCCTCGGAGCAAAGCCCCATGAAGTGGAGTTTTCCACCTCTTTCTTTAGTGTCTTGGCAAACTTTAACGAGTGCCGGGTTGTTCAAGATGGAGCCATCTTCTACCGCATCGGTGATCCGCAGGAGTTCTTGTTTGACAATTCGACCGGCCCCGATATTCATGTGCCCGACTTCAGAATTGCCCATTTGACCTTCCGGCAGTCCCACTGCTTTCCCGGATGTGCGAATTGTTGTATTGGGATAGGCGGCCTGAAGGCTGTCCATCACGGGTGTTTTGGCAGCAGCAATAGCATTTCCTGTGGTTAATTCGCTGACTCCCCAACCATCTAAAATTACTAGCACCACTGGAGAAACAGGCTCTTGTGCCATATTTACTGACCTTTTGATTCGTGATTTCTGTTTAATAATATGACTTCTCTGCTTCCCACTGCCATGCAATGGAGATGGAGATTCCGCGGATTTGTGCTCCGGAGTTCCTGCTTGATAGTCTGTTGACTTGATTCCGTTACCGGCATTCTTGTCGCTTCGACTCTACAGGTATTTTTTATTCCCCTGTAACCCAGGGTACTAAAAATTCTGCGATCGCAGATCACCCGTTGATTGGAACTCGGGCAACCTGAAGTGGATTTGGGTGAACCACATTCAGTTAATGGTTCTATTGTAACGCTTAATCTGTAGGGCAACTTTTGACCGGGCGCTCAGGGTATTCCCGTCGCCTTCTTGGGGAATTTTCGTTCCTAGCTGATCTCGATTCTGTTGAAGAGTGTTCTTAACAATCTGTTACAATCGAGGACAAGTTTCTCAAATGCTGATCAGTGGGAAGGATGAACCCATCAGAATTGAGGGGACTGTTTTGACAGGCGATCGCACCCAGGGTGGAGCCATTTGACCGGGGTTAAGTTGATGAATGCCCCAAAAAATTCTAATCCTTAATGGGATCGCCACTCCTCAATTCAGGATACGATAGACGTTAATTTTGATAGCACGATTGATTTGTATGATCCCCCTAAAACAATATTGGTCCCGCCTCTTGGCCCTAGTCTTGGTCATGGCGATCGCCTTGGTGGGCTGTTCGGGTAATGGACTGCTTACTGGCGATTATCGCCAAGATACCCTGTCCTTGGTTAATAGTATGAGAACGGCGATCGAACTGCCGGAGGATTCCCCAGAGAAATCCTCGGCTCAGAACGATGCCCGTCTAAGAATCAATGAGTTTTTTGCCCTCTATCGTCGGAATGAGTCCGTGGCGAAGCTGGCCTCATTCACCACCATGCAAACCGCATTGAACGGGTTAGCGGGACATTATAATTCCTATCCCAACCGTCCGGTCCCTAAAAAGTTGAAAGATCGTCTCGAACAGGAGTTAAACCAGGTAGAATCGGCACTGAGTCGAGGAACTTAATCCGGTAATCTCCCATCCGGGATAGGGCTGCTCAGTTGAGAGTGAACTCCTCTTGTGCGGGTCCTTTTTGGGCGATCGCAACATTGCCCTCGCCCAAAAAAATGAGTCAATCCATCTATTAGCCCCCCAGTTTAGGGATAAGGGTACAACCTGGAACCCTTGGCGCTTAGAGATCGTTGCCAACCCAAATCTAATCAAAGGCTGGCAATCATGCTGAAAAACTAAGATACAACTGAACAGTGCTGAGAAACTTCTGCATGGATTCTTTACGAGTACCTGATGTCTAATCGTCTCAAAAAAATTTTTAAACCTAAAACAGCGATGACGCTTGACTGGCAGCATTTTTATCGCGGTTTCCTGGCAACAGTTCTAACCGCGATCGTGAGTCCCACATTCTGGAGCCAACCGGCCCAGTCCCAAGTTAGAGGGTCCTGTCTGGCTTCTCCAGCAGATATCGCTGAAAAAGAACAACTGCGCCAAGCCACCCTCGAAGGTGATCAGGCGGCCCGCGATCGCTATCAAGCCTTTCTGGTCAAAGAAGCCGAACGCTTACAAGACTGTCGCCAGCAAACTTGGCCCCAAAATCAAGCCCTCTGGTTACGCCTGTATCCCTGCGATCTTCAACCCGGAGCCTTAGACGCGCTCATGGATAGAATCGTGAACAAGGGCTACAACCAAGTCTATCTCGAAGCCTTCTA
>NZ_JAFLQW010000232.1 GCF_017313335.1 Phormidium pseudopriestleyi FRX01
AGTTTTCACCAAATATGGTGAAAGAACCCCACCCTAACCCGGACCTTGGTAAGGTCCGGGGACCGGAGAGATTTTGTTAAACCATTAAGTTGCTAACCTAACCTAAACCATTCATGAACGCTTTAATTTCTACGGTTGAATTTGACGCTGAGTTGCTGAAAAAATATGATCGCCCGGTGCCCCGATATACCAGCTATCCACCGGCGACGGAATTGAAATCTGAGTTTGAAGAAGTAGGATTTAGAGCCGCTATTGCTGTGGGGAACTATAAGAAAACCCCCCTATCTCTGTATTGTCATATTCCCTTTTGTGAAACCCCTTGTTATTTCTGTGGGTGCAATACCATCATCACCCAACGGAAAACCCTCGCTGATCCCTATTTGGATTATCTGACTCGTCAAATTCGGGCAATGGCGGAACTGGTTGATACCAGTCGTTCCGTGAATCAAATGCACTGGGGGGGAGGAACCCCGAATTATTTATCTCTGCCTCAAGTGGAGCAGTTGTGGACGACGATTAATCAGTATTTTAGGTTTGAGGAAAATGCTGAAGTTTCTATTGAGGTGAATCCCCGATATTTAGATAAAAATTACTTGCTATTTTTAAAAGATTTGGGATTTAACCGGATTAGCTTTGGGATTCAAGACTTTAATCCCAAAGTGCAGGAAGCGGTGAATCGGATTCAGCCGGAAGCGATGCTGTTTCAGGTGATGGATTGGGTGCGGGATGCCGGATTTGAGAGTGTGAATGTGGACCTGATTTATGGGTTGCCGTTTCAAACTTTGGAGACGTTCCGGGATACGATTCATAAAACCACGCAACTGGACCCTGACCGGATTGCGGTGTTTAATTTCGCTTATGTACCTTGGTTAAAACCGGTTCAGCGATTGATTCCGGAGTCGGCACTACCTCCGGTATCGGAAAAGATGGATATCTTAAAGATGGCGATCGAGGATTTAGGGTCAGCGGATTATCAGTTTATTGGCATGGATCATTTTGCCAAACCCAATGATGAATTGGCGATCGCCCAACGGTACGGGAAGCTGCATCGGAACTTCCAGGGATATACCACCAAACCCGAATCGGATTTAATTGGGTTGGGGATGACTTCAATTAGTATGCTCCATGATGTCTATACTCAGAATCACAAACGCTTGAAAGACTATTATCAAGCCATTGATTCCAATCAGTTACCGATTAAAAAAGGGGTGAATCTGAGTGCCGATGACATCCTGCGACGAATGGTAATTATGGAGTTAATGTGCCAGTTTGAACTCTCCAAGAACGAATTTGAAGAAAAATATCATCTCAGCTTTGATTGTGATTTTGATGAGTATTTTGCAGCAGAGCAATTGGAGTTACACAAGCTGGAAGCTGATGGATTAGTTCGGCTATCCCGAAATCATATCGAAGTCACCCCAGCGGGACGCTTGTTAGTTCGGAATGTGGCGGCTGTTTTTGATATTTATCTGAATCAAAAAGCGTTGAAAAATTTCTCTAAAGCAATTTAGAGGCAAGGTCAAATTGAGTGCTTTACCTGCAATCTAATCCCCCGTTTGTAGTAACGACTTCAGTCGTTTCCCCGTTCTTATAAAACAGGAGGCAGAACCTCCTATTAGCATTCCCTGGCTCTACCAGGGAACGAGTTGAACAAATATTGGTGGTCAAGGAAGTGTGTATGCAGTTAGAATCAATGCCAAATTCACCAGAAAATCAATCCAAGTTAAATTGGGTAATTACCGCGTTTTTTATAGCCATTCATCTACTAGCGTTATTGGCACTCTGGTGTTTTTCCTGGTCCGCATTAGGGGTGATGTTATTTCTGCACTGGTTTTTAGGGAGTATTGGCATTTGTTTGGGCTATCATCGCCTATTGAGCCATCGGAGTTTTCAAGTTCCGAAATGGCTAGAATATACGATCGCCCTCATCGGTGCATCGGCACTCCAAGGCGGACCCATTTTTTGGACTGCCGGACATCGGTTACATCATGCCTATACTGAAGATGAAATCAGAGACCCCTATTCGGCGCGCAAGGGCTTTTGGTGGAGTCATCTGCTTTGGATGATTTATCCGCGTCCTGAATTTTTCAACAAAGAACTGTATAACCGATTCGCTCCAGATTTAGCTCGGGAGCCCTTCTACTGTTGGCTCGATCGCTACTCTCTGTTACTGCAAATTCCTTTAGCGGTTGTCCTTTATCTCTTAGGCGGTTGGCCCTTTATCGTGTATGGCGTATTTGTGCGAGTCGTCTTGCTGTGGCACAGCACTTGGCTGATTAACTCCGTTACCCATATGTGGGGATATAAAACCTTTCCCACAAAGGATAATTCCCGCAATCTCTGGTGGGCAGCAATTTTCACCTATGGCGAAGGATGGCATAATAATCATCATGCTTATCCGAATGTTGCCAAAGCCGGTTGGCGCTGGTGGGAATTGGATATGACTTGGTGGGCAATTTGGCTGTTAAAAACCGTTGGTTTAGCCAAAAAAGTGGTGATGCCGCCTGCGCCAAAAGCCACCCAGGGGTAAGTTATTCCCCTTTTAAAATCGGGCGATCGCCTAAAATGAGGGAAACTTCAAAATCTGGGCGATCGCCTCGGTTGCCTGAATCATCCGCCTTTCGTGACTTCCCTCTAGCACAATATATCGTTTTCCCTGACCTTCCAACTGTTCCAGAAACCATTGGTGCATAGTCATCCGCAGGGATTCACTTTCTCGGGTACCATCCTGCACAAATCCAAAATCTGGAATAGTGAGAAAATATAAATCATAATTTCGACTCGCGGCGATTTGTTCCAATTTCTCACAATCTGACCCGAGATACCGTCGGTGCCAAATACAAGTAGCCAGAGGGTCCGTATCACATACCACCAAACGATTAGCGCGGATTGCCAGGGCCTCTTCCCAGGCGATTTGTCCCTGGGCAATTTGGATAAATTCCTCACTGTCCCAATCGTGAGAATCCGGTAGATATTGCCGTCCCTCCCAATACCATCGTCCGTATTCTGGCACCCAGACGGTTTGATACTGTTCTGCCAGCGATCGCGCCAGGGAGGTAGTCCCACTAGATTCTACCCCGACGACAGCGATGCGCTTGGCAAAATAGGCTTTTGCCGGGGGGGTGAGCATCTGCCAATGGGTTCCGAGGTCCTGACGCAGTTGGGTTCCAGAAATGGGAAATGCCTCCCGAGGGCAGTCGATCGCAATATGTCGAGCACCCATAAACGCCGCCCAAGGTTCGCCATACGCCTCGGAAGTAAAAGCAACATCCGGTTCTCTTCCGGTGAGTAATTCTAGGGTGCGTTTTGCCCAAGGTTCAGGCGCTTCGGGCAAATCATCGAGGGTTTTATACACCTCAACATCGGGATGCATGACTCGAATCCAGTTCGCCCGTAAGCTGCCGGGAATCGCTTGTTCAGGTTTGGCCCCTACCACAACGACTAATTGCTCGACTTGCGCTTTTGCCTGACGAATTAAATAGTCATGTCCCCGGTGGAAGGGATAGAATTTACCCACAGTAACCCCCAGTTTCATGCTTCTGGATTCTCCTGTTTTTGTTCAAAATAAAGTCGTTTAAAATTTTGTAATCCGCTTTTGAACCGGCAACAGCAGCAGTAACAGACTGCATATAATCCCGATAAGAATTTGCCCTTTAATATTTTGAATGCTCATAGTTTTAGTCGTTTAGGAAATTTCCCACTTTCACCGGACTGATACCAAATCCGGTTATAACAAAGATAGCCCATACAGATCAAGAAAAGCCCGCTGATGCGGGCTTTGTTTCGGGCGCCGGAGAGTGGGTTCTCCCGGCTGTCTATAGCAATCCTAAATGATTTATGCCTTCTGCGGCTCCCCTCTCCTTGTAGGAGAGGGGTTGGGGGAGAGGTCTTATTCTACAACTGATAAAGGATTGCTATATCTTACTTGGAAAGCTAGATTATTTCATGCTTTCTTCCAACTTAGCGATATCCAGGAGAGTCTTCATCACCGAGTCAGGGTTCAAGCTGATGGAGTCAATCCCCAGTTCCACCAAGAAGCGTGCAAATTCGGGATAGTCCGAAGGCGCTTGACCGCAGATCCCAATCTTGCGACCGGTTTTCTTAGCGGTTTTGATGACCATTGCCACCATATCTTTAACCGCTTGGTTGCGTTCATCAAAGATGTGAGCCACTAAGGAAGAGTCACGGTCCAGACCCAAAGTGAGCTGGGTCAAGTCATTGGAACCGATGGAGAA
>NZ_JAFLQW010000224.1 GCF_017313335.1 Phormidium pseudopriestleyi FRX01
ACGAAATCAGCGATGCATTTAACTCCCTCGAAGGGATAGGTTAAGTAGTGCCTCACCTTTACGATTCCAGGCGACCTTTCCAATAGTTTGGATCGCGACGACAACTGATGATCGCAGCAATCACGATGCGATCTAAATAGACGCGATAAAAGATGCTAATGATCGGCCAGCGATCGGGTGCGCTAACGATGCGAAATATAGAGTTTTCTATAGTGTCGATAAAATCCTGATGTTTGTCGTACTGGGTAAAAAATTGTACAGCTTCTGCATATTCTTGCAGGGCAGTGGGGTGAAATTCATATTTCATTGGCCGAATTGTTGACGGACTTGAGCCAGGGCAATATCTCCAGGAATGGTTTGGACTTTGCCGCTTTCAATTTCAGCAATTCGTGCTTGTGCTTTCTGCATTCCCTCGCGCAAAATGTCTTGCTCAATTGGGTCGGTCATGCTTTCCATGATTTTGTCAATCAGGATCGTCTTGTCTGCATCGGATAATGCGATGGATTCTGAAATGAGTTGGTCTAAAGTTAGCATTGGACTGTTCTGCCCTAAGAAATGAATTAGATTTTAACATACGGCTTCTTGAGGCAGCTAATGACCACATTGTAGTGGAGGGAAAAATCCGCAACAATTTTGCCGGTACGAAAGATTTTGAACGAAGCGCCGATTAATTTAGGCTAAACTAAAGAAAACCCCTAAACTTGACTTAGCCATGAGCTATAGCAATCCTAAATGATTTATGACATCTTTAGCTCCCCTCTCCCCCTTTGGGCCGCCGACGAGAAAGGGGTGAGGGCATTCCACAACGGATAAAGGCGCTGCTATATCGAAATATTATTACCATCGAACCCGTTAAGCGAGGGGGCAAGCCGGGGATTCGGCGAATGCGAATTACGGTGTATGATGTATTGGGTTGGTTGTCCGCAGGAATGTCCCATGCAGAAATCTTAGGTCAGGAACCCCATAGCTGAAGAGAGTAGGGTGGGCACTGCCCACCTGCCCACCGTTTCACTACCCACCAGCCAATTACTTAATCCACCGTCTCCTTCACCGGGAAGCGATTAATGAGCTGAATCGCCCGATAAGCACTCACCTTCAACTCGTCAGAAATGTGGGGAACATAGGGAATTTGAGATAAGAAATCCAAAGTCCGGCGCAACATTCGCACAATATCACCCTCATCCAAACTGGTATTCGCACAGAGTTCGTTCCATTCCACCCCAAGCGCCCACTCTTCCACGATCGCAATTAACTGCCGTTCTAACCAAATCGGTAGGGTCACACGATGCCGGTGTTGCAGTTGAAACAGTTTCCGTCGTTCTCCTTGCAGTTGCGACAACGCCCCATCCACTTCTCGTCCCAGATTATAATTCGTCCAATTATCGGGACGGGAAACCTCCGTCACCAAAGCGGCACAAGCGCAAGCAAACTGATGGGGTTCTAGCCATTCTAAACAGCCAGACATCAGGGCCAATCCTAACCATAACTCGTTATCTCCCCGAATCGCTGCCGCGCTTTCTCCCAAGGGAGTCACCTCAAAGGTCAGATTTTCAACAGCATCTTCATCGCCATCAGTTTGAGTTTCCAACTGTCGTAAACATCCCACCTCTTGCAGAATGTTGATTAAATCCAAAAACTCTTCCCAATGAGCCGTGAGATGGCTATCCAGCTTATTTTTAACCTTGCTGAGGTCGCTTTCGACGCGCTTATAGCGTTTGAAATGTTTAACCAGGGTGCCCGGATGTCCATATTGATTCAGGGGATGGTCCTTGAGTTGGGCTTGCAGGGCCGCAATTCGCCCCTCCTGTTCCACCACTTCTGGAGCATAAAAGGTGGGAACTGAACTGGGAATCAACTGGGCGATCGCCGCTGTATCTTGATTTCCCTTGCGAGATTGTCCGGGTTTGAGGACCAATTCCACCGGAGGCAAAGGCGATTCATATTGATTCCACTTCGGTAGCGGTTCATGCAATTCCACCACATCCAGTCCGGTCCCCACATACCAGCGATTGCTTTGACTCAGACAGACCAAAATCGGCGATTTCCCCGGTCCCGGTGCTTTGGCGACCAAAACCGCCAAAATTGGCTCTTTGGTGACAATATGACGGCCTTTGAGACTGAGCAGTTGTCCCGGTTCAGCCCCAGGAAGGGCTTGAGCGGCGATCGTTCGGGTCGATTCAAGGGCTTGCTCTTCTAAGGTTTTGAGCAGTTGCCGTTCCACCTTCATCCGATCGCGTAATTTTTGATATCCCTTACACAGGTCCTCATCCACCCCTTGTAACTGCTTTTTGAGAGTAGCCACTTCCTGGGTTTGTTTGGAAATATCTTGGAGTTTCGGTTGCAGGTGCAGGGTTGCCAAATATTGCCCAAAACTCGATTCCACCAGTTCCTTGGTTTCTTCTAAGGTGTGGGTTTGCAGCAAATTTAAGACCATCCCATAAGTGGGAGTAAACTGACTCACTAACGGGTCCGGTCCCACAGTCGCTAAGTAAGACGCTTCTTTTGCCCCTTCAAACCGGGTCTGAACGGTGACCACATACCCCCGTTCATCCATCCCCCGACGACCGGCTCTACCGGACATTTGCAGGAATTCTGAGGCTTTTAAGAGTCGATGTCCATCATCGGTCCGCTTGGATAAGCTGGAAATCACTGTCGTCCGCGCTGGCATATTAATTCCCGCCGCGAGGGTTTCCGTGGCAAAGACGACTTTAATTAAACCTGCCTGAAACAGTTCTTCGACTAATCCTTTCCAGGCGGGCAAAATTCCGGCATGATGGGCGGCGATTCCCCGCAGTAGGGGTTGCAGTTGTCCCGTGCGTTCCGCTTCTGGGTTTTTGTCTAAAAATTCATGGACTCGTTTGTGCAGTTGTGCCGCTTCTTTCGGCGTAACCAGACTCAGGTCAGAAACTTGGGTCACTGCATCATCACACCGCCTACGACTGAAGATGAAGTAAATCGCCGGAAGCATATCCTGTTTATGCAAATGGATTAATAACTCAATTAACCCCGGTTCGTCTCGATTCGACCCTCTGCCTTTGCCTGGGGTTTTAATCAGGCGCTGGTTAATCTTCGTGTGATCTTTACTTAGCAGGGGAAATAGTCCCTTGGAACTGCAAAAGTAAAATTCTAGGGGAACGGGCCGATAATCGGAGTAAATTAACTCAGTTGGTCCATGTACTTGGGAGATCCACTCGGTCAACTGTCCGGCGTTGGCAACGGTGGCAGAGAGGGCAACTAGCTGAATCTCTGGAGGACAGTAGATAATTGATTCTTCCCAGACGGTTCCCCGTTGGCGATCGTTCATGTAGTGGCATTCGTCCAGAACCACCGCCTCGACTCCATGTAAGGAAGTCCCCACGGCCCCAATGGAGGTGCCGTAGAGCATATTTCTAAAAATTTCCGTGGTCATCACCAAGACTGCTGCATCCCGGTTAATTGAGATATCCCCGGTAAGCAATCCCACGTTTTCCTCCCCAAACTGTTGCCGAAAGTCGCGCAGTTTTTGGTTGGAGAGGGCTTTGAGGGGGGTGGTGTAAAAGACTCGTCCACCCCGTTTTAAGGCGCGGTGGATGGTGTATTCTCCAATTAAGGTTTTCCCGGACCCCGTGGGCGCACAAACCACCACGGACCGGCCTGCTTCTAAGGCGGCGATCGCCTCATGCTGAAATCGATCTAACTCAAAGGGAAACAGGTTGTTTGACTCAAATTTTTTCAAGATAGGGGTACTGTTCACGCCCAAAAATTCCTAGTGCTTTTGTTTACTGTTTTTTCTAATGGGTTTGCACGGGTCGCTTGTCTAAATCTAGGGGTGGCTTTAGTTAGCACTCGGATCCGTTTTTTAGCGTTTTCCTCCGCTGCCCTTAGAATTTGCTCGCGAACCAATTGCTTGACCAATTTTGGCGGGGGGTTGCCCGTTGGCTGGCTCTGTCCCCTTCTTCCTTATTAAAATCCCATGATTGTTTGGTGATTATTATAGCAATCTTCTGGGTCATCCTTCGAGTTGAGTTTATACCTGTTCTGTTTTCTAAAAATCGACGGGTCATCTGGCCAATTCTTGGCTTTAATTGTTGAATTATGACCTTTTCGGTTTTCCTTGTACAGGTATTCCCCGGGCTCTACTCTCTCTAGGTTGAACTTGTTAGCTATTAACAATTGTCAATCTTAAAACAGAGATAGCCGAAACTGGGTTACAAGCGGCGCATGAGTTCGCTTAACAGGGAACCTGGGACTCGTGATAATGCCCGAGTTTGGCCCTCGATGCCAAATTCTGCATAAATGGTGCGCACAATTTGGACAATATAGGCCCAGGCATTTTGATGGCGTTCCGGTTGGTCTTGAGTGGCGATCGCCCCTTGGATATAATGATCCAGTGCAGCTTGGAGATGTTGAGCGCGGGGGGTGGCATCGGGGATGGCGCTGGTTTGGGTCACCAGTTGATAATGAGCCAATCCCACGTTCGTATGAGCGGCAATCAGATCAAAGGCTAACATTTTTTGGGGAGAAGACTGACCCCCGGCCTGTTGAGAGAGTGTCTCTCCCAAGGTAATTGCTGCATCGTAGGCAGCGATCGCCTCTTGTAACAATTCCGCCCGCAGTTCCGGTTCCGATTGCGAGTGATTGGCCAAATGCCAATAGGCGGTTCCTAAATTATTTTGAGTGGCAGCATGAGCCGAGGGAAGTGTCTGTTTTTTCCGATACATTAAAGCAATCTGATAGGCGGCGATCGCCAGCATCAGATAATCTTTCGGTTTTTCATACTGGGCTAAATTCCAATAGGCTGTCCCCAAATTATTTTGAATCATCCCATATTCCAGGGGTTGTTCCGACCGTCCGTGATGACGCAACGCTTCACTATAGGCCGAAACGGCTTGTTTTAAATTCACCCCGGCATCCCGATGTTGGGCCAAATTCCAATAGGCGGTTCCCAAATTATTCTGAGTCGCCGCATAAGGCCGCAGATCCCCACCCAATTCTCCCTTACGATAGTTTAAGGCTTGTTGGTAGGCCCGGATGGAACGCTCTAAATTCTCCTGACGGTCTTGATACCGGGCCAATTCGCTATAGACTGCCCCTAAATTATTCTGAATCCTCGCCCAGACAGCGGGTTGGGCCTCGGCATCCAGATGTTGCAATCCCTGGTGATAGAGTTCAACTGCCTTGAATAAATCGGCGAGTTTCTCCTCCGGTTGCGATTGATAGCGCGATCGCATCCAGTGACAATTTCCCAAGTCATTGGCCAAATCCCCCCACTCCGGCACATCCTTCTCCATCAAGGCGATCGCCTCTTCATACGCCAGAATCGCCAGAGTCAGATATTGCGGCAACAACTCCGGGGCGACTGTCGCCCCATTTTGACCCCCACCACTCCCCTTAGATAACCCATCCCGATAGAACGAACCCAATTTCAGATAAGCATCGGCCAATTCACCCCGAGAACTCCCGCTATGGTGCAGTTGTTCCACCTCTTCCAAGAGTTTCAGGGGGAGGGTATTAGCCGCAGAAGACACAAATTCAGTCTTGACATTCTCGGGGATTTGTGCATTAACTGCGGCCCAGACTAATTCCACCAGCTTTGCTGGAGGTTTGGGGGGAGATGGGGGAGATTGGGCAATAATTAGGGGAGTGGGAGTTTTGAGGGGGAGGTAGTCGCCTTCTCTTTCCAGGCGGGATTGCTCTAATGGTAGCAATTGCCGGGGTTGCGGATGTTCCTCTGGTAATTTGGGGATGACTGGAGATGCTTTAATGGGGGTTTGACTGTACTCTGGAGACTGGGCGACGGGGGTGGGTTCGCCCTCAAACTCAAACAGTCCTGTGCGACAGTGCCAAAATTGGGGTGCAGATTGGGCAATAGTTCGACCCCAAGGACGGGATACCCACAGCAGGATACTACAAGAAAACAGGCGATCGCCCGCATCACTCAAGCGGCCCTCACTGGCCTCTAAGTCCGCCAAAAACGACCATTGCACTGCGGCAGTTGCCTTGGTTAATTTTTCTAACCCTAGCACCTGAAACACCGGCAACGGCGATCGCGGATCTGGCAGAGGATGACGAGTAATCCATCCCTCAATTTGGGCAATCAGATTGGGGTCTTGGAGATTTAACTCCAAACTGACCAATCGGGGATACACCGATTTGCCCGTTTTCCCACCTCCATTCTCCAGGGTTTCCCCGCTTTCACAATCCGCTTTCAACTCCACCGCTAAACCTTTGGCCAATCGGTTTCTAAAAGGCAGGTCATCACAGACTGCCACAAAGATTTGACGGCGTAAATTCAGACTCAGCGCCAATTTAAGCTGCTTGTAGGTTTGCCGATTAACGTCCAAAACTGTTTGGGGAAGAATATCCGTTACGATCATCGTATCAGGATCACGAGTCCAGGGAATAAAGGTGCGAACTCTGCCGAGGGTACACTTAACACTTAACTCCCGGGGCAAAGTTGGCGTGAACAGATACTCTTTCCAGGAGTTAGTCAAAGGTTCAGGAGGGTTGACACTCCCACGCTCTTTAGAGCGTGGGATTCTTTAAGAGTCCAGAATCTGAACCTTAAGGGCGTAGTCAAAGCACCCCTACTGACTCCACTAAGATTAAATCCCAGTGTCGCCGCTACCTTTCTTAAGATATTTGCT
>NZ_JAFLQW010000417.1 GCF_017313335.1 Phormidium pseudopriestleyi FRX01
AGTAGTGACTTACTGTGCCGGAATTTCACCGAAGACTAGAATGCAATAATCACGCAGATGATTATTCTTACTCGCTTTTACTATTTTAACACGGTCGGCTTATATCCCCACGGATAAATCCGGGGGCTTTACGCCGATTCTCGGTAAAAAAACCTGCTCTTATAAGCCTTAGAAACCCCAGTTTAGAAGCGAAATCTGGGTTTGAAGTCACTGTGATCGCCGCGATCATTCCTTGCGTCTTTTGAGGGGATCGCGCCCAAAACCTTGTAAAAAGGATGAAGAACGCTTGAAGAATTTGTGGTAATGCTGGATTTACTCAGTTCCGGTTTGCTCTCGGTGTGGTTAGATATGACGGGGCTAAAACTCTCTCGGGAAAATGCCGTGGAGTTAGTCCTAGGACCCGCAATTCCTGGTTATGTTCTGGATGAGATTGCCGATCCATCCACCGAACACCAGGTACAGCAATACTTGCAGGGATTAGTCTCCAAGGGCCTCCAGCCCGAGGGTCAAGGGGTCTGGGTGCAATCAAGTCATCAACTCCTCGCCAATCACCAGGGGACAGTTCCCCTTCCTGCTGCTTCAATTACGAAAGTCGCCACCTCTTTAGCCGCTTTGTTAACCTGGGATATCAATCATCAATTTGAAATCCTGATTGGGACTCAGGGTGAAATTGTTGATGGGGTTTTACAAGGGGATTTGATTGTGACGGGGGGAGATGATCCGTTTTTCATTTGGGAAGAGGCGATCGTCCTCGGTAATACCCTGAATCAAATGGGAATTCGTCAGGTGACGGGTAATTTAATTATTACGGGCAATTTCTCGATGAATTTTTACGAGAATCCCGAAGTGAGTGGCGAAATGTTGCGAGAGGCACTTCATGAGAGTCTGTGGACCCATGAGGCGGCCCAAGCCTATTGGCAAATGGCACCAGGGACTCCGAAACCTCAAGTGGCGATCGCCGGACAAATTGCGATCGCCAACCAACCCATTCCCAACCAAACCCTCTTAGTCCGCCATCGGTCCTTGCCCTTGCGTGAGTTGTTGCAACAAATGAACATTTACAGCAACAATGTCATGGCTCAAATGTTAGCTGATGCCTTGGGCGGAGTCAACCAAGTTCGTAAACTCTCCTCAGAAGCAGCCGGAGTTCCCCTGTCAGAAATTCAACTGATTAATGGGTCTGGTTTAGGACAAGAAAACCAAATTTCTCCCCGGGCTGCTTGTGGAATGTTTATGGCAATTCAACAACTTTTACAACCCCAAAACCTTAACTTAAGCGACCTATTTCCCGTCGCGGGTCGGGATGGCGGAACAATGGACTACCGAGAGATTCCAGGGGGTGCCGTCGTCAAAACTGGCACCTTATGGGATGTCAGCGCCCTCGCCGGAATTCTGCCGACTCAAGATAAAGGTTGGATTTGTTTTGCTATTCTCAACCGAGGCAATTATTTAGATGGATTTCGACAAGAACAGGATAAACTTTTAACCCAATTCTTGCAGACGTGGCATACGACATTACTTCCTCCATCCGCAGTCCACAACCTGTTTAATGGATATTCGAGTCAATGGCATTTAGATGCAGTCCAGCGCAATGAAATTCTCTTTGAATATGGGGGATAAACTCTTAGAAAATCACTCCATTTCATAGAATTTAAAGGTCATCAGCCCCCTACCCCAGTTAAGAAACCGGGTTTCTTCCCACCATCTGTGATAATTAGCAAAAACTCTGTAGGGGCGATTCGCGAATCGCCCGACAGATCTAGGGGGAATGCGTAAATCCTAATTTTTCAAAGAAAATCACGAATTTATTGCATTAAATCTCTCCAATATCCCCCGGGAACCTGAGTAGAAATGCTAGAAACTTTCATCTTCCACCCGGGATTTTTCTAGAATAAAACTGGGAAAAAAGCTATAATATTGAGTTTGGCAGTCAAAGGCGCGATCGCGTCGGAGACCTGACCCGTCATCTAGCCTCAAAAAAGGGTAAAGTCAGCCGTGGTAGTACAAGCGTCCAAAAATACAGCCTACGAAGCCAAAACTCAAGAAATTGCCAAGCAACTCCTGGCAGCAACCCAGGAAAAGCGCTCATTTTTTGCCCAATTGCAAGACCAAATGCGCTGGGATGATAAAATACTCGATTGGGCGATGAGCAATCCCGGTTTGCGGGTCCAGCTATTTCGCTTTATTGACTGTCTTCCCGCATTACGAAGCAAACCCGAAATTGCTCGTCACTTACAAGAATATTTAACCGTAGAGGAAGTCGAACTCCCCGACGCCCTCAAAAAACTAATTGGGTTTAGTGGAGGGGATTCAGTTCCGGGTCAAATTGCCGCCACGACGGTATCCACTGCCGTAGAAACCCTGGCGCAAAAATACATTTCCGGGGAAAACATCAAGCAAGCCCTAAAAACCATTGAACGTCTTCGCAAAGACAAAATGTCCTTTACAATGGACTTGCTTGGGGAAGCAGTGATTACCGAAGCTGAGGCAGAATCTTATCTGGAACGCTACCTAGATTTGATGACTCAACTCACCGATGTTGCCAAAAAATGGTCTAAAGTTCCTCAAATTGATGAAGCGGATGGAGAAACCATTCCCCAGGTACAGGTTTCTGTCAAATTAACGGCTTTTTATTCCCAATTTGACCCGATTGATGCTGAGGGCAGTGAAGCGCGAGTTGTTGATCGCATTCGTACCCTCCTCCGCCACGCCCAAGCAGTTGGGGCAGCGGTCCATTTTGATATGGAACAGTATCATTATAAAGACCTCACCCTTTCCATTCTCAAGCGGCTATTAATGGAAGAAGAATTCCGCAGTCGCACGGATATCGGAGTCACTTTGCAAGCCTATTTACGCGATAGTCAAAAAGATTTGCAAGGATTGATTGACTGGGCGAAAGAACGGGGAAATCCAGTGACGGTCCGCTTGGTTAAAGGAGCGTATTGGGACCAGGAAACAATTAAAGCAATTCAAAAACATTGGCCGCAACCTGTTTATAACGATAAAGCAGCAACCGATGTTAATTTTGAACAGATGACCGAGTTACTGTTAGAAAATCACGAGTATTTGTATGGGGCAATCGGATCTCATAATGTCCGATCGCAAGCCCATACCATTGCGATCGCCCAAACCCTGAATATCCCTCGGCGTCGCTTTGAAATGCAAGTGCTTTACGGCATGGGAGATAAACTCGCCAAAGCTTTAGTTCAACAGGGATACCGGGTGCGAGTTTATTGTCCTTATGGGGATTTACTCCCGGGCATGGCGTATCTAATTCGCCGCTTACTGGAAAATACCGCCAATAGTTCATTTGTGCGGCAAAGTCAGGAAGATCGCCCGATTGAAAGTTTAATCGGACCCCCGCAACCGAATGGGGATAAGCCGATCGCCATTCACAACAAAGCCTTACCCAATGCCGCACCCGATCGCGATTATGCTGATACCAAAGAACGACAAGAAGCAGCAGCCGCATTAGCATCGGTTCGGCAACAATTGGGTAAAATTTATCTGCCTTTAATTAATGGCGATCGGGTTAATGCACCCAATACCGTTAACTCCATTAATCCCTCCAATCCGAGTGAAGTGATTGGCAAAATTGGATTAATGTCTGTGGAACAAGCAAATCAGGCGATCGCCGCCGCGAAATCCGCCTTAACCCAATGGCGAACCACCCCCGCAGGCGATCGGGCGAATTTGCTTCGGAAAGCCGGAGATTTAATGGAACAACGCCGCCATGAATTATCCGCCTGGATGGTATTAGAAGTCGGCAAACCTTTACGGGAATGTGATGCAGAAATCTCCGAGGGAATTGATTTTTGTCGCTATTATGCCGATGAAATGGAACGACTTGCTGGCGGGGTGAATTACGATGTCGCCGGAGAAACCAACCGCTATCACTATCAACCCCGGGGAATTACCGTTGTTATTTCTCCCTGGAATTTCCCCTTTGCCATTCCCGTGGGGATGACAGTTGCTTCCCTAGTTGCTGGAAATTG
>NZ_JAFLQW010000463.1 GCF_017313335.1 Phormidium pseudopriestleyi FRX01
CGGATCAAGGCAGTAGTGACTTACTGTGCCGGAATTTCACCGAAGACGTGAATGCAACAACCACGCCGATGATTATTCTTAATCGCTTCTACTATTTTAACACGGTTGGCTTATATCCCCACGGATAAATCCGGGGGCTTTACGCCGATTCTTGGTAATCAGCACAGATATTGCCCACCCGGTAGGTTAATTTTTTTATGAAACAAGGCGAATCTATTCGTGCTCTGGGTCCAGAAAGTTGGCCGTTTAGCTTGGAAATGCTGCCGGATGATGCCTATCTCGTCGGCGGTTCGGTGCGAGATGCCTTGCTGGAACGGCAGTCCCCCTATTTGGATTTAGATTTTATCTTACCGGGGTATTCGATTAAGATAGCAAAGCAGATTGCCGATCGCTATAAAGCAGGGTTTGTGGTCCTCGATGATGAACGCAAAATCGCCCGGGTGGTGTTTCCCAATGCCACGGTGGATTTTGCCAAGCAGGAGGGGATGACCCTAGAGGCGGATTTGCAACGCCGGGATTTCACGATTAATGCGATCGCCTACCACCCCAAAACCGGGCAGATTGTAGACCCCCTGAAAGGGCGGGAAGACTTACAAACCAGCACAATCCGGATGGTTTCCCCCACGAATCTCGCGTCGGACCCCCTGCGTTTGTTACGGGGTTATCGGCAGGCGGCGCAATTGGGGTTTACTCTGGAACCGGAAACCCAAGCGGCAATCGGACAGTTAGCGCCTTTGTTGCGTCAGGTGGCAGCGGAACGGGTGAATACGGAGTTATGGTATCTCCTGAACCAAAAAAGGGGAAGTTCTTATCTGGTGGCAGCATGGAAAGATGGTTTGTTGCGCTATTGGTTGCCGGATGCCACAAAAGATTCTTTAAATATTTTAGCCCAGGTTGATGAGGCAGCGATGCAACTGGCGGAAAAATGGCCGCAGTTGGGGGTAGAATTTGCGGCGGATTTACGAGCAATTTTGAGGATTTCTGGGTATTTAGGAATTGCCAAATTAGTCTGTTTGTTACCCTTAGAAACGGGTCCAGCGGAAGCGCAATTAATGCGATTAAAGTTGAGTCGGGTGGAAATTAAAGCAGCAATTCAGGTGATAAAAAGTTGGCAGTTAATCCAACAGCAACCGCGGTTAAAAGACTGGACGGTGCGATCGCATTATTTTCTGTTTCGTCAGGTGGGGTCGTTGTTTCCGTCCTTAGCAGCGATCGCCCTGGCATCAGGAATTTCTCTGGATGCGCTAGGCAATGCAGTTGAGCGCTATTTGGACCCGGAAGACTTAGCAGCACATCCGAAAGTTTTGATTACTGGGACGGATTTAATGAGCGAATTAGGAATTCCCAGAGGTCCGCAAATTGGGGAGATTTTAAATCAAATTCAGTTGGCAACCGTGGAGGGAGAGATTTCTACCCGGGAAGAGGCGATCGCCTTTGCTGCTGCCATTCTGAAGCTGTAAATTGCCCGGGTTAAGGCTTCAGCCCTAACCCGAAAATAAGAGCGAACCTTCAATCTCCTGCCTTCTGTTTGAGGACCAGTAAGGTGATGTCATCATAAACTTTTTGTTGACCAATATAATCTTTAACATCGGAAATCGCCGCCTGTTGGATTTCACTGGCGGATTTGTGGCAGTTTTGCTGCGCCACCTCAATCAACCGTTCTAATCCGTATTCTTGCTTATCCAGATTCAACGCTTCCGTAATCCCATCGGTGTAGAGCACCACCACATCCCCTGGATTTAACTCAATTCGGGCGGTGGTGACAAACTCGGATATTTCTTCCACCATTGCGATCGGAAATCCTAAATCAATGGTATCAATTCGTTCCACAACTCCCTGCGATCGCACAACGATTACCTCTTCATGTTGTCCACTGATTTGCAAGACCCCATTGGCATAATCCAACAGAGCCAAGGTCATGGTTTTATCACAATTCATCCGTTGAGCATTCTGATAAACCGTTCGATTTAGAACATCTAAAAATTCCTGGGATTCGTAAAATTCCCTTCAAATAAACTCCGGACTACGGTTTGAGCCATAATCATCAATACCCCACTTTCTAACCCATGTCCCGTCACATCCCCGATGCCAATTTTCACCCGGTCCTGATATTGCAACACATCATAATAATCGCCACCGACTTCTTCTGCTGGTTCCATAAATCCGGCAATATCTAACCCGGAAATGGCATTAAGTTCCGCATGTTTTGGTAAAATCATTTGTTGCAGGCGACGGGTGACATCTAATTCGGCTGTCATGCGAAGATTATCCGCTTTTAGACGCTCATTCAAAATGGTAATTTCTGCATTCGCTTGCGCCAATTCAGCAGTGCGTTCCTCGACTTTTTGTTCTAGGGTGCGGTACAGGAGGGCATTTTCGAGGGAAATAGCCGCTTGGGAGGCTAAGATTTGCAGGACCTCTAGGCGATCGCTCGTAAAGGCATCGGTGGTTAAGTTATTTTCAAAATAGAGAATTCCCGTCAGTTTCCCTTGATGGCGAATCCTTGTACAGAGTACCGATTTTGGTTGATGTTTGAGAATATAGGGGTCTTGGGTAAACAGTCCCTCCCTTGTCGCATTATTTAACACGACATCAGACTGGGTTTTGGCTACATAATTGACAATTGCTGAGGAAATTTCGTCGCATTCTTCTACGGGAATTGATTGCAGGTTCATCCTCTCTTCCCCAGAAACTACCGCTGCTTCAACGGTTAATTGATGTTCGGTTTTTAAAATTAAAAAGGCTTTAGATGCACCGGCATTTTCTTGGAGAATTTGAATTAATTTTTCCAGCATCTTACTCAGGATAATTTCGCTGGAAAATGCTTCCGAGGCTTTCATTACCGTAAACAAATCCAGGGAACTGCCGCGACTGCTTCCCGTGGAGGAGTTAACAGTTTGGAAGGAATCCATCGATGAACCGGATGGACCACCCCTGCGTAAAATTTTAGGATATTTAGTTTCTAACTGTTGAACTTTGGCTTGAGCGCCCCATTTCTGGTAATTGTAAGCTGCTTCTCGGATATAAACCTGGCCGATTTCATCCCACCCTTTGTGGAAATAAAACTGCGCCGCTAATTCATTGGCGAGGGCTTCATTTTGAGTAAAACCCGATTCTTTTGCCTGGGCGATCGCCTGCCGGTAAAGTTCCATTGCTTCCAGTTCTTTACCCGAAATTCGCGCCATTTCAGCAGACACCAATAGGAATTTATCCTGGTAATTTTCCGGGCAGTTCTCTGCCCAAATTTGGAGTTATTGCTGCTGTTGTTCCAGAAGATTCCAATACTCCTGTTGCTCGGTTTCCGATGCCGTAGGATAAATAGCCGCTAATACCAAACCATAATAAAACCGATGTTTCGTTTGGGGGAAAAACCCAAAGTTAGCCGGAACGAGAGGGTCCGCTTCTTGACAGATGGCGAGGGCTTCCTCATGGCGTTCAAAGCTATATAAAACCTGGGTTTTTAAATAATAGTACCAGTTCACCCCACTGATTAAATTTCCCTCGCGCCACAACCGCAATCCCTCCACTTCATCAAACTCGTTCTCAATCCCCTGAAACTGCTTGATGACCTGCTGCAAATTTAGCCCAGCGTACACCATACTCTGATAATTCGTCTGGCGAATCGTCATCAGAGATTTCTCGGCTTCTTTCGCGATTTCTGGCAGACTATCCCCCATTTCCAACCGGGTCCAGAGTCTGAAAAATAAAGCCCATACTCCATAGATTACATCCCCGACAGACCGGCAAATCAAGTAAGAGCGATCATATAGGGCCAGATTAGTCATGAAGGGTTTCCGGTACGGATTGACGGCATTACAAAACAAATTGATTACCTTGCCGCCAAAGATGGGATTCTTAGATTTTTCGAGCAGTTTTAAAGCGACTTCCCCAAATTCATAACCGAGCTTATAATGGTTTTCCAGCGCCAGCATCAATCCGTAGGCTGAGTAAGCAAAAGCGGAGGTTTCGGTATGACCAAAGGTTAAGGAAAGCCGGGTCATGTTTAACACACACCAGAGATTATAATTGATGTAACCCCCGCCAAATGAAGCCCCCCAAAAGTTGGCTAAAAGGGTCATGCAAACCTGTTTTTCCGGGTCTTCCATCGGGGGTTTATGCAGGAGTTCAGCAATATTAACTTTGCTCAGATTGGCTTGCACTTCTTGCATTTGGATGCCGATCGCCCTTTGCAATTCCTCCTCGGTTTCCGGCCCCTCTAACCCCATCAGCTTCATCCCCGCTAATCCCGCTTGCACCGCATCCTGAAATCGCTCCTGGGTAATCGTCAGCAGCACAATCAGGTTGAAAATTTCAGCCCGGTCAAATTTATCAACAACTCGCTCTAATAGGATAGTAAATAGCTCGTCAGCCCCTTGAAAATTCCCAGCTAAATACTCACATTCCGCCAGTTTCCGATAGAGAGTAAACGTGAGTTCGTAAGCCGTATCCCAAGCTGTTTCCGGCAACAAAGACTGGCCGATCGCCAAATGCTTGACCGCCGCTTGGTACGCCGTAGAAGCTTTGGCTTTTTTGCCTGCCAGAGTATTCAAGCGAGCGACTTCCAATTTAAAATCAGGGTCAAAAATAGACTCTTGACCCGCATTTAAATGGGTCACAATGTCAAAGATTTTAGACTCTAAATCCTCCGAAACCGTG
This sequence comes from Phormidium pseudopriestleyi FRX01, assembly GCF_017313335.1. Classification (GTDB taxonomy): domain Bacteria; phylum Cyanobacteriota; class Cyanobacteriia; order Cyanobacteriales; family Laspinemataceae; genus Laspinema; species Laspinema pseudopriestleyi. The sequence goes on from NZ_JAFLQW010000463.1 coordinate 4,657, forward strand.
TGACTGAGAATTAACTGACCAATCCGTAAATGAGTATTAGACCGTTCTGATTCCGGAATTAAAGAGTAGGCCGCTTGTTGAACGCGATCGTGCAGGAACTTGTATTCTATCTTAAAATCGCTCTCTTGCAAAGAGGCGGCAGTTTCTTCACTACTTTCTGGTAAAAAGCTAGAATTCTTGCTAGAAAAGATGAATCCTTCCCGCACTGCCGACCACAAATTTCGGGCGACTGTAATCTGAGACTGTTCCCGGACCACAGCCAAAGTTTTCAAATCAAAACTATTCCCAATACAAGCCGCTATCTTCAAACTTTCCTGTACCGTCGGGGCAAGTTTCTGAATATTGCTAGTCATTAATTCAACCACATTATCTGTCATATCCACCCCTCTAATTTGGCCCATTTCCCAGGACCACTCACCCTTGCTTTCCCCATCGGGAAGCCGAAAAGTTAACAGGTGACTGTCATAAAGCGATTTGAGCAACTGGTTAATAAAAAATGGATTGCCTTGAGTCTTCTGGACAATTAACTCGGCCAGGGGCAGACTTTTGGTTACAGAACAGTGCAGGGTATCTGCAATCAATTGATTGATATGTTCTAACTTCAGCGGTTGCAGTTCAATCCGATTAATAATGGCTCCCTGTTTCTCCATCTCCTCGACTGCCGAGATTAACGGATGAGCCGCATCCACTTCATTATCCCGATACGCGCCAATTATCAATAAAGCCTGACTTTCTGAAGCGGTTGCTAATCGTTGAATCAGTTTCAACGAAGCCAAATCCACCCACTGCAAATCATCCAAAAATAATACGAGGGGGTGTTCTTTTTGGGCAAAAACCGCAATAAACTTTTGAAATAGTAAATTAAATCGGTTTTGGGTTTCCGTTGGCGGTAGTTCAGGAACCGGAGGCTGCACCCCAATTATTAATTCTAATTCCGGAATCACATCGGTGATCACCTGTCCTTCTGTTCCTAACGCTTCGATAATCCGCTGTTGCCAACGCGCCAATCTTTCGGGGGTTTCCGTTAAAATTTGGCGAATCAGATTTTGGAAGGCTTGAATCAGGGATTGATAGGGAATATCCCGGTTGAATTGGTCAAATTTTCCTGAGATAAAATAGCCCCGTTGTTGGGCGATCGGTTTGTGAATTTCTTGAACAATCACCGATTTGCCAATGCCGGAAAACCCTGACACTAACATCAGTTCGATTCCCGTCCCATTGGTTTCTGGAGTTTTGGCACTTTCCGCCATTCCGCTGACTCGTGCAAACGCCGCCATTAATGCCGCAATTTCGGCTTCTCTGCCGTACAGTTTCTGGGAGATTTGGAATTTATCCGAGGTATCCTGTTCCCCAGGGGTAAATCTGTCTATCCGACCCGTTTCTTGCCATTGAGTCCAGCATTTTTCTAAATCGTAGCTTAACCCATACGCACTTTGATACCGCTCTTCCGCCGTTTTGGATAGCAATTTCATCACAATTGCACTGACAACCGGAGGAATTTCTGGATTAACTTCATGGGGGGGAATTGGCTGTTTGGCAATGTGAGCATGAACCATTTCCACCGGGTCCGTCGTGGGAAACGGAAGCTCCCCGGTGAGCAGTTGATAAAACGTGATTCCTAGGGAATAAAAGTCCGTGCGGTAGTCAATAGAGCGATTCATCCGCCCGGTTTGTTCCGGGGACATATAAGCCAGAGTTCCTTCAAGTAAATTCGGGTTACTCAACGTTTGGTGAGAGCGTTCCAGACGAGTAGAAATGCCAAAATCTATCAGGGTTACTCGGAATGGATCGAGATTGACCACAATATTTTGTGGCTTAATATCTAAATGAATAATGGATTGTTTATGGAGTTCTCCCAAACTTTTTGTAACGGTAATCGCGATTTTAAAAAAAATTTCTAAGTCTAGGGTTTGAGTAGACAGCAGTTGTTCTGCCGACAAAGGACCAGCATCTTCCATCGTTAAGACCAGCCCTCGACCCCAGCTTTCTAGGCTTAAAGGTTTAACAACCCCTGGGATATCTAACGGCTTGACAATTTCATATTGATGGCGGAATTTAGCAATTTCTGTCGGAGTGGGATATTCAGTTTTTAAGAATTTGAGAATTTCCGTCTGGACTTGGCCTTCCTTGCGGCCTCGACAAACAATCGTATGATTACTTTCATGAATTTCTTCTAAGATTTCATAACCGGCAAAAGAGAGCATAGTTTTTCCTGGTCAAGTTAGTTTGAGTGGTTTTGTAAGGGAAGTAAGGTATCTGAGCTAAAATCAGGGTAACAGTTTTTCGTAGAGAGGGGGAGGAATTGCCTTCTTAGCTACTTTTCTTTTGAAACTCCAACCCGTCAAGTTTTTCTATCGAGTTCAACCCAGATCTGGGTTCTATCCCGATAGGAACCCGGCGACCTGATCGAGTCCTTATTAAAACTTAACAATAAAATTGGGGCGATCGCCCACTCAACTCGCATAGAATAATAGGCACATCGATAGCGCGTCTTGCAGCGGTTTGTTATCAAGAATGTGAGCCATCAGTGAAGCCCATCAGCACACTGATTCGGCACATTTATTACCCCGATGAAAGGCGATCGCTGTTACCGATCGCCTCCCATAAACTCGCCAAAGGTGGCATAGGTCCTCCCAATAGGCGATCGCTCACCCATTCGGCAGCAGCTAAACCCGATTGCAATGCGGTTTCCAGTTGCCGATCGCCACACCAATCTCCAGCACAAACCATCGGTAGCGGTGTCGTTGCACTCAATAACGGTTCCGTTAAGGGATGCCGACAAAAGGCATAGCGCCAACGATGGACCTGCATCCATTCCGGGTCCTTCAACCAGGGAATCACCGATTTCCCGGCGCGATCGCACAATTCTCTCCCCACCGCTTCGAGCTCCGTGGCATCTAAATACCGTTCGGCAAACTCGGCGCTACTGTGCAACACAAACACCGGGTGAGTCGCGCCTGAACCCTTGCTACTCTGCCAAAACATTCCCCGCAAGGGACTCTTTGGGGGAAATACCAGCGATCGCCCCCGAAATTCCCCCTGAACTAACTCTCGTTGTTTCGATGCCGGATACCCCGCCATCACACTAATACAGGGGTCAAACTCCACCGCCTTGAGGCGATCGAGGAACGAACGAGGCAATCGCGTATCCCCCGACTCTAACAGCATCACAGCTTGAGGTGCAGGAATCGCCATCACCACTGCCTTTGCCCGAACTGCCAAGGGGACAGCAGCATCCCCGGAGTCTCCCATCGCTTCTAACTCCAGATGCCAACGCCCCTCCTCTGTGGGGATGATTCTGGTGACTCGACGGCGACGCCAAATCTCTAAATGACGGGCCAAAAATTTGCCCACCGCATTGATCCCCGTTGGGGAAACATAATAAGGAGCACAGAGGGTGGCAACGGGATTTAGCGGGGAGTCGCCCTCCTGAACCTGATAAACCGTATCCGTCCAAGGGACCACGATTCCCTCCCGAGAGAGGACCTGCACCAACTGTTGAGAAAGCATTCCCCTCGGATCTAAAAACGGTGCACCAAAATCAGCCTGGGTATCATATAATCGACGGGTAGCCACTCGTCCGCCCACGCCGCGAGATTTTTCGAGGACGACAACTGTTTGACCCAGACACCGCAACGCTTGGGCAGTGCTCAATCCCGCGATCCCCGCACCGATTACGGCAATGTCAAATTCAAGGATGCGATCGCTCATCGGTTTGTCCTCATCTGGTGTAACAATAATGGGTTTGACTAATCTACCGGATTTGGGACGGTTTCGAGTAAGCTAACAGCAATCGGTCAACTCAGACGGCAGGAACAGACGGTAAATATTCCTAGCCCTTGAGTCGCCGGATGAATCGCCAACATCAAGATTGCCAATCTGTCGAAACCGCAGGGTTTACAAGACAAGCACAGGGGAGGAAGCCAACCTTGGACGAACTGAGAGTAGCGCTAGAGTTAGCCACAGAAGAGGAATTACAGCAAATCACGGACATCTTGTTCCGTCGTCGCTTTAATCCGATTGATTACCTACAAACTCCAGAACCGATCGATATCCAAAGTCGCGATCGCGATTTCTGGCTAGATGCGATCGAAGAGAGATTTCGCTATCTCGCCGCCGATGGGTTAACCGTTTTAACTGGAAAAACCCGAAAAGTTACCTACCGACAAACCCTCATCCAAGTTTGCCGCTATTTAAAAATTCCCTATTCTCAAAGCCTATCCACCACGGATTTAGAAGCCGAGGTGTTTCTGTGCTTGTTGGGAAAAGCATGGCGACAACTCCCCGCATCAGAACAAAACGCCTTGACGGTAAGGGTCCAACGATCGCTGGCATCGGCAACCATTCCCAAACCCCTGCCCCTGTCGATCCAAAAAGACCCCCTGGGTTTACTCTTCAAAGGGGGAAGTGCCGTTGCCTTTACTTCCGTCGTCAAGCCGATCGTCGTTAAACATATTGCCCATCAGTTTGCCCTCCATTTTGCCCGCTATCAAGTTGCTCAAACTGCGATCGTCCGAGGGGGCGCAGTTGCCGCAGGTCAAGTTCAGACTTACCTCACTGCCCAAACTGCCAAGGGTGGAATGGCCCTCTCCGTCGCCCGCTATGGGGCCGCCCGTAGTGCCTTAGCATTACTCGGACCCGTCCTCTGGGGCTGGTTCTTCGCTGATTTAGGCTGGCGAACCATTGCGACTAACTATGGACGCATTATCCCCACCATTTTTACCTTGGCCCAAATTCGGTTGACCCGCAGTGAGTGTTGGGAATTTGCTTAATTGGTCATTGGTCATTGGTCATTGGTCATTGGTCATTGGTCATTGGTCATTGGTCATTGGTCATTGGTCATTGGTCATTTGTCATTGGTCATTTGTCATTTGTTGATGGTCATTGGTTGTTGGTCATTGGTCATTGGTCATTGGTTGATGGTCATTGGTCATTTGTTGATGGTCATTGGTCATTGGTTGTTGGTCATTGGTTGTTGGTCATTTGTCATTGGTTGTTGGTCATTGGTTGTTGGTTGTTGGTCATTTGTCATTGGTTGTTGGGGGAGATGGGGAAGATGGGGAAAATGGTCGTTATCCGATGTTTGTAGTAACGACTGAAGTCGTTATCCGATGTTTGTAGTAACGACTGAAGTCGTTATCCGATGTTTGTAGTAACGACTGAAGTCGTTTCCCCCGTTCATTATTTCCCTCATCCTTGCCACGTCATCCTTAATCCTGCACTCTGTCCATGACCAAATCTTTAACCCTGCGGACCATTTGCCATCCCGATCGCCGGTTACAACTCTGGTGGAATAGCGCCCAAGTCGGACTGTTGTTATTACCCATGAGTCCGTTACTGGGTGGGATGGGTTTGTTGTTGGCCCTGTTTGGCACCTGGAAACAACGGTATCGGGAAATTCAAGGGCGATCGCTCAATCAAGGATTTGGGGTCCTGGCCCTGTGGTTAGTCTTGACAACAGTATTTGCCAGCGATCGCCTCAGTGCCTTCCTGGGATTATTTAATTTTCTGCCCTTCTTTGCCTTATTTGTCACCTTTAGTCTGCTGATCCAGACTCCGGCACAGATGCGGCGAATTGCTTGGATTGCGATCGCCACCTCGGTCCCGATCGCCGTGATTGGCTGGGGTCAACTCTTTTGGGGATGGGAGGGACCCGTCAAATTAGGATTAATCTTAGATTGGCGTTTGGATGCCACCGGCGCACCTCCGGGACGGATGGCGTCAGTGTTTGAATATGCCAACGTCCTGGCAAGTTATTTTTTAATGACCTTTATTCTGGGGTTAGGACTGTGGGTTGAGACCTTTCAGGCATGGCGAACCCTGAAACAACAGCCGAAACAACAGGAAAAAATCCGCGATCCCCGTGATCCCCGGGTGGTGAGAACCATTGACCTCTCGGTGACAGGAGAGGAAGAAAAAGTCAGATGGGGGTTAGTGTTTTTGACCCTGGCGCTGTTGGTGAATGCGATCGCCTTGGTGTTGACCAATTCCCGCAATGGTTGGGCGATCGCCTCAATGGCGGGGGTGGTGTTTATCCTGTACCAAGGATGGCGTTGGTTGCTACTATTCGTTATCGGGGCCATGTCTGCGGTGTTGGGGTCGGCTTTTGCTCCTCACCCCCTGCGCCAAGGTTTACAGGCGATCGTTCCGGCTTATTTTTGGATGCGAATCACGGACCAGTTATATCCCGATCGCCCGGTGGCAACCCTCCGCAAGACGCAATGGCAATTTGCCTGGGATTTGACTCAGACTCGCCCCATCACCGGGTGGGGATTACGAAGCTTTAGCGAACTCTACGAAGCTCAAACTCAAGTCTGGATGGGTCATCCTCACAACCTGTTTTTGATGCTGAGTGCGGAAACCGGGATTCCGGGAATGCTGTTATTGTCCAGTTTAGTCGGTTGGGTCCTCGCAAAAGGGGTCTTAGCGTTCAAGAATTGGCCCGATCTGCCTTTAGAGAGAAATGTCGAGGGAACTGCCTCTGTCCGGGGAGTGATGACCAATGATCGCTTGATTTTTTTCACCTACCTCCTCTCCTTTGCCGGTTGTACCTTATTTCACCTCTTCGATGTCACCCTGTTTGACTCTCGGGTTAACATCTTGGGATGGTTGATCCTCGCGGCCATTTGTGGGGTAGCAGAGTCCCGGCGATCGGCGGTTTATTAAGTTATTTAGCTTCTGCCTTTGGAAATACGAGAATACACGGATCCGAATATCCGAGAAATTACGGAGATTCGATTTCTATAGATCTGCGGTGGTTGAATCAGGACGATCGCGTTTATGGTAGCTTCAGATGCCCATAGAAAGTTTGAAACTTTGAAAAATTATTATGATGATCATAGATATGATTTACCAGTTCCCGAACCTGACAGTAACCGATGTTTTTTCTCATATTTATTCCGTTGGTCGCATTACCCAACGCGATCGGCAATTTATCAAGGTTGCCCTTTTAGAACAGGACCTCAGTGAGGAAGAAATTACCCTCATCGATCGCCTAGTCTATGCCGTCCGACGCGGTTGGCTGCAAATGATTGACTAATTTCTCTCCCCCGTAGCAATTCAGTCAATCTCAACTGTACCCCTGGATACAATTGTTCGGTTAATTCGCTTCATCCGCGTCATTCTCTGCCTTTTTTCCCTTCGCTATATCAGGAGAATCCGCAAACCCAACTTTGCCATAATTGTTATGATTTCTTCATATTGGCAAACCCTTTCCGGAAATTTTTTCCTCACTTGCTATAGATTTATCGGCGAGGACAAGGCACTGCCTTGTCCCTAAATTCTTCTTATTTTATCGGGTTGTTGAATTTTCCTGTAACAGTTGACGAACAACTGGGAATTCAGAATTATCGAGTTCTAAATCCCCCGGTCAGTTGACCGTCAGGGTTCGTTCAATAATTTTTCTAAGCCTTGAAAAAGAAACTTGAATATGTATCGAACTGTCTCAGTCTAAAACTCGACCGAAAAAATTTTTTGCATTCAACTATAGGGAAAAGCTATTGCCTTGACCTAACTGGTATTGAAGATTATTTTTTGGAGTCCTGTAGTCAGGGGACCAGAAACCCGGTTTCTGGGGTAATTTGTGGCTGCGGATTCCCGATGGGGATGAGAAACCTAGCCCTGTCAAGGTGGTAAATTTAATGACGAAAAAGAGTGATGGAATGTAGGGGTAGGGTCTCCAAACCCTATCCGGTGATGTAGGGGTAGGGTCTCCAAACCCTATCCGGTGATGTAGGGGTAGGGTCTCCAAACCCTCTGTAGGGGCTTGACAGGGCTAGGATGAGAAACCCCGTTTCTTAACTAGGTAAGGGACCAGAAACCGGGTTTCTGACGGAGTGTGTTGCCGCTGATCACCGATGGGGTGAACAAGGCGATCGCCTCCCCTTGCCAAGAACCCGCTACAATACACTCAACCCCTGAAATTGCACAGATAAAATGGACGACGAACCGACAACCTTGGCGTTTTTGGACTATCTTGAATTAGAGAAAACCAGTCCCGTTCGCCATGACTACATCGCCGGTCAATTATTTGAAATTGAAACCCTCAGTCCCCAACACGATCGCCTTGCTATCAATATCGGATCCGGACTATACGACCGACTGCGAGATTCAAACTGCCAAGTGTTTACTGCCGAAATGAAACTCTGGATTCCCTCGGCAGATGTTGCCTATTATCCCGATGTCATGGTCATTTGTGAACCGGAAGACCGCAATCCTAACTATAAAACTCAACCTCGATTAATTGTAGAAGTTCTCTCTTCTAATACCATCGCCACGGACCGTCAAGAAAAGTTTTTTGCCTATCAAAACTTACCCAGTTTCCAGGAATATGTCCTCGTTCCTCAAGAGAAAATAGGGATTGAAATTTATCGCAAAACAGCCGAAGCTCAGTGGGAAAAAACTCTATTAAATCCCGGACAAGACCTGTATTTGGAATCCCTGGAATTAACCCTACCCCTGACAGAAATTTATGAAGATTCCTTGATGGAATAAGCTGTTGCCTCTCTAAATTGGAGGTGAGGAAATCATGAAACCTTTGGAGTGCAAACATCTTGCTCGCTAGGATTATCCAATTTAGACAGGCAACAGCTTATGAAAGGAATGTTGGCTCAACTCATCACCCGGGGTCGATCGCGCTGTAAGCATTGGAAATCTCGCATTTTTACCCGGAGAGGATACCGACTGTTGCTTAGGGGTCTAGCTTTTCTGATAGCCTTGAGATTCGTCATCGGGTTGGGACCGGCGATCGCCTCGGGTCTGCATCCTCTCACATCACAAGTCCTCACATTTACTCCAGCACAGGAAAATTCAGGCGATCGCCTCCCATTATCTCAACTCCAAGTGCAGCCGGTGGAGGAACAACGGGGAACTCTCCTCAACCAGGGAAGGGAGCTTTTTCAGGGGGGACGATTTGCAGAAGCAGTCAGCGTCTGGAACCGCACTGCCGAGGGTTATCAACAGCAGGGCGATCGCCTCAATCAAGCCCTCTGTCTCAACTATCTCACCCTCGCTTATCAAGCATTAGCAGAGTGGGACACCGCATCAGCCGCGATCGCCCAAAGTTTATCCCTCCTCGATTCCTGGGTAACTCGCTCTCGCACTTCCGGCAATCCAGTCTCACAGCGGATTCGCGCCCAAGCGTTGAACAGCAAAGGCAGTCTGCAATTGGCCCCGGGAGAACCGGAAGCCGCCCTCGACAGTTGGAAACAAGCCGAATCCTTGTATCAAGCTCAAGGCGACCTCACCGGGGCCTTGGGCAGTCAAATTAACCAAGCTCAAGGGATGCAAACCTTGGGATTATACCTGCGATCGCGACAATTATTAGAGCAGGTAAACCAACAACTGCAATCCCAACCGGATTCCAGTCTCAAAATCATCGGCTTACAAAATCTTGGCAATGCCTTACAAGTCGTCGGGGATTTACCCGAAGCGCAACGGGTGTTAGCACAAAGTTTAGTCATTGCCCAGAATCTGCGCTCTGCCGGGGAAATCAGTACCACCCTGTTGAGTTTGGGCAATACCGCATTTAGCGGCAGTGCCGATGATGCCGTCAAAGCTGGAATAAACGGATGGATAGTACCGTGATTAGTGATGCCGTCAATTTAGCCTCACGGATTGAAGGATTGACTAAAAATTATGGGGTAGCCTTATTAATTGGCGATCGCACCTTTTGTAGCTTGAAAAACCCGAATTCTTATGATATCAGACATATCGACCGGGTTCAAGTCAAAGGCAAATCAGAAATTGTCTCAGTCTATGAAGTCTTTGATGCCGACCCTCCCGCCATCCGCGAGGGCAAATTAATCACCAAAAGCATCTTTGAAGAAGCCATCCAGCTTTACAATAAAGGCTCATATCCTGAAGCCGCCCGGTTCTTTGAAAAGTGTTTAAGAATCAATCCCGCAGATCAAGTCGCCCAAATCTATTTAGAACGCACTCAATCCCACTAACAATTTCAGGGTCTTAGTTGCTATAGCGGTGACCACCGTTATTCGCGTACATCTTAGGAGTGCGTTCGCGTAGCGTGTACGCGCGAGCCCAAACATCTTGCTCGCTATTATCAATAGCGAGCAAGATGCTCGCACTCCTTTAAATGTCTGTACGCGAATGAGTCCACCGAACCGCTATATAGCTTGTTCTAAATGATTTATGACATATATAGATCCCCTCTCCCCCTTTGGGAGAGGCCTGTCCTGAGCTTGTCGAAGGGGGTCGAAGGGTCGAAGGGTCGAAGGGGGTTGGGGGTGAGGGCATTCCACAACGGATTTAGGATCTGCTATAGCTTGTTCTAAATGATTTATGCCCTCTCCTGCTCCCCTCTCCCCCTTTGGGAGAGGGGTTGGGGGTGAGGGCATTCCACAACGGATTTAGGATCGGATATATAGTTGTGACCCTGAACAAACAGGGGATGACTGAAGTCGCGATGAGGAACAGGGGGAAAGGACCGGCTGTTATGGTTCAGGTTTATCAAAAAAGAGCCGATTCATGTCATAATTGCTCTAATATGTCCCCTCCCTTCTGGTGGCCTGATGACCCTCCGCAAGAAAACATTACTGGCGATCGGCTTGACCCTGGCTGGGTTATTTGGAGTCGTGCACTGGACTTCCTCAACTATTTTACTCAATGGCTTTACCGCCTTAGAACAAAAAGAAGCAAGGCGAAATGTCAAAAGAGTTTTGGATGCCTTCTCCAATTATCAGCAGGAATTACAAGCTCTAAACTTTCAGTGGGGGGTGTGGGATGAAACCTATCGGTTTATCGAAGATGGCAATTTAGACTATATTGAGAGAAATTTAGGAGAAGTCAATTTAGCTTCCCTTCGAGCCAATGCGATTCTCTTTATTAATCAAGAGGGTGAACTCGTTTTTGGTCAGGGTTTTGACTTAGTTCGGCAGCAGTTAGTGCCGATTCCCGCAGAGGTTTCTCAGAAGATTTCAGCGACTTCGAGTCAGGTGTTGAATCCCCAAAAATCTTTGGCTGGAATTGTCACCATTAATAACCGTCCTATGACGATCGCCACCGGACCGATTCTCAACAGTCAGGGAAATCTTCCCACTCGGGGGACCGTCGCGATCGCCCGCTTCCTCGATCGCCCAGAAATCGAACGGTTGGCAAAACTCACCCATTTGGATGTGAGGGCCTATGGTCTCCTGGATCCGACGATTCCAGAGGAGTTCCAGCCAACGATCGCTCGCTTATCCCAGATGTCTGAAGACCCTCCTATCCTGATCGAAACCCTCAATTCCGACTGGATGGCAGGATATAGTTTATTGCGGGATATCGATGGCAACCCGGCGGTTTTATTAGAACTAAATCTCCCTCGGGATATTTTTCATCAAGGTCAAGTGAGTTTACGCTATCTGATTGCATCCTTGGTGATTGTGGCCCTATTCTTTGGAGTCTGCACCCTATTATTATTAGAAAAAATGGTCTTGGCCCGATTATCCTATTTGAGTCGAGATGTCAAGGAAATTGATGATCGCAGAGATTTAGCCTTGCGAGTGTCTGTCTCAGGAAAGGATGAATTATCGAGTTTAGCCCAGACCATTAATGCCATGTTAGGAACCCTAGAATCTTCGGCTAAGGCACTGGAAATCGAACGAGCAAAGGCAGAACAGTTATTGCTGAATATTTTACCCGAGGTGATTGCCGATCGCCTCAAGAGTCATGAAGAAAACATTGCCGATAGTTTTGCCGAAGTGACGGTTTTATTTGCCGATATTGTCGGCTTTACCCAACTCTCCTCCCAAATTGAAGCCTCAGAACTCGTGCACTTACTCAATAATATTTTTTCTCGCTTCGATCGCGCCTTAGAACGGTATCAGTTAGAAAAAATTAAGACCATTGGCGATTGTTACATGGTTGTAGCCGGAATGCCGGTTCCCTGTGAAAATAGTGCCGTGGCGATCGCCGAGATGGCCCTAGAAATGCAAGAGGAAATCGCCCGATTTAATGCCGAATTTCATCAATCCTTAAAAATGCGGATGGGGATCCATACCGGACCCGTCGTCGCTGGGGTGATTGGGATTAAAAAATTTATCTACGATCTCTGGGGGGATACAGTGAATACCGCCTCCCGAATGGAATCCCACGGCATCCCCGGCCAAATTCAAGTTTCTGGGGCCACATATAACTGTTTGAAAGCTCAATACCATTTTGAAGAAAGAGGGGCGATCGAGATTAAAGGCAAGGGAGCAATGCAGGTGTATTTGCTCAAAGGGCGCTTGTAAGCTGGGGTGGACGGGGAAGATCGCGGAGATCGCGGAGTAGCTCTCATGTCATGGCTGAAGCCGTGACACGCACTCTTGGAGGCTCTGCCGCCTGATAGGGGACTGGAGGCAGAGCCTCCAAAGGCGCGTTACTTGGCTTCAGCCAAGTAACGAGGACAGAGCCAAGTAACGAGGAAGACTCCCCCATCTCTGGCTGCAAAATTTCGTCTGGCAAGTTAAAATACTAACCGATAACCACAACGGGAACAGAGGTCTAGGTTGGCTGGGGATTTCAGCATTCATGGGTTCCCAGGGGTTAAAGCCCTCCAGCCTGACTGATTTACCATGAAGGAGATCCAAGATTTCTTCACTTCAATCTAGTCTATAGAACCCGCTTTTTTAACGGGCTTATGGATAGAGCAATAAGTAATCAGCGATAGACTTGGATGCTTTGTTTTCGTGAAAATTATTAGGAGCAAACAAAATGACCGAAGCCAAGCAGGGCGATATGGTGAAAGTTCACTACACGGGTAAATTAGATGATGGGACTGTATTTGATTCCTCCATCGATCGCGACCCCCTGGAATTTGTCCTGGGGGAAGGACAACTGATTGCCGGTTTTGAACAAGCGGTTTTAGGCATGACTCCGGGGGAATCCAAAACGGAAAAAATTCCAGCGGAAGAGGCTTATGGTCCCCATCGTGAAGAAATGGTGGTGGAAGTTGAGCGTCAGCAACTGCCGGATGATATCCCCTTAGATGTGGGACAACAATTACAAATTCAACAAGCCCCCAATCAAATTATTCCCGTGGTGATTACGGCGATTTCTGAGTCAAAAGTGACTTTAGATGCCAATCCCCCCCTCGCTGGAAAAGATTTGATTTTTGAAATTGAGTTGGTTGGGATTGCTTAAGGGCAAAAAACACCCTTTCAGTTTTGTAAAACCCTAAAAGATTTAGAGGTTTTTAAACCGTTAAGACAAAGACACCGGCGGGGGTACAAACCTCCGCCAGTCTATGAGACTCCTGGGGAATTCTAAACCCAACCGATCGCCTTTAAGACTCGGGTAATCGGGGTTCCATTGCCTGGTTCAAACTGGAGAGATTTAGCGGTTCAAAGGAATTAGGGGGATGGGGATAGTTCGGATTTTGACCCGATTAGAAAATAGGTATTCATTTCTCCCTTTCCTTTTACCGCAATTGTTCCGCGTTTTTCTAGTTCGTAATGCTCCTGCAATAAATAATAGGTGGTTTCGCTGACTTGAATTCGTCCCGGTAAACTGTGAGATTCCATGCGACTGGCAATGTTTACCGTGTCCCCCCACAAGTCGTAAATAAACTTTTTGATGCCAATCACCCCGGCTACCACTGGTCCGCTATGAATGCCAATCCGAATGCTAAAAGACTGCTGGGTTTGCTGATTAAATTGGCTCAAGGCGGTTTGCATATCGAGAGCCATATTGGCGATCGCCTTGGCATGGTCTTCCCGTTCAGTGGGTAATCCCGCCACCACCATATAGGCATCCCCAATGGTTTTAATTTTTTCCAGTTGATGCAATTCAGTGAGGCGATCAAAGGCTGAAAAAATTAAATTTAGCAACTCAACCACTTCCATGGCCGAAAGTTCCGAAGCAATTTGGGTAAATCCGACCAAATCCGCAAACAAAACCGTGACATTCGCATAAGTTTCAGCGATACTATTGGGTTCCAGCTTGAGGCGATCGACGATGGGTTCGGGTAAAATATTCAGCAGCAAATTTTCGGTCTTCTTTTGTTGCTTTTGCAGGGCTTTTTCCACCTTAATTCGTTCAGTGATGTTTCTGAACATTCCCCGAATGGCGACCGGCTTCCCTTCTAAATACTTGCAATTCATACTGCCTTGCAAGGAGATTTTCTGACCATCTTTAGTCATAAATTCTGCGGTGACTTCATCAATGGTTTCCCCGGCAAAGATGCGGTCAAAGCGGTCTTGATACTGGAGTTTGCTCTGGGGATGCAGAATTTCAAACACCGTCATCTTTTCTAGGTCAGATTGACTGTATCCCAGGGTTTCTTTCCAGGCCAGATTGACATACAAAAAACGACCTTCTATAGAAACACTCTGAATCAAATCGCTGGCATTTTCAAATAAATCGCGATAGCGTTCTTCGCTTTCTTGGAGGGCAATTTCGGCTTGTTTGCGTTTGATAAATTGACCAATTTGGCTGGCGATCGCACTACAAGTTCCCATCAAATCTTCATCAATCGTCTGGATATCGCGACTGTAGAACCCGATCACCCCAAGCAATTCCGAGGATTGGTCCACCCGGGGCTGAGTTTCCGAAGCATCACCGAAAATCGGGAAGGCAAACCCACTCTTCAAACCCGCTTGCACTAAGTAGTCTGTTCCCGGCCACTCCATCGCAAACCCAGGGAGATCCTCCGTCCACACCGCCTGATGAATCGCCCACACATGACCGGGTAATCCTTCACCCTCGGTTAATTGGGTTTTTCTGCTCTGTTGCAACGCGAACCATTCCCAACTCGCGCTGTGCCACAGTTGCAGACAAGTGAGACAATCCGGTTGGTATTCTGACTCCCTGGACAGCTTAGACGGTGGATAGTCTCCCCCTTCATCCCGCATTTGCACCTGCCAAATTTCACCGACATCCCACTCTAAACTTTCACATAAGGCAGGCAACAGTTTTGGTGTTGCCTCTACCAGATTTGCCGATTCCGACAAAATCCGAATCGTCGCAGATTGTGCTAAATTCCGTTGTTGTTTGCGCTTGCGATCGGTGATATCCCGACCGATATAAACCAAATCGGGAATATCTGCTGCGGAAACATCAATGACGGCACAGGAAAATCCCACATAGACTTTTTTGCGTGTTTTGGTGTGACAAACAATTTCTACCGGGGACAATCCTGGCTCATCTCGCTCCATTTGGGAGAGGAAAAAATCTTTCACCAAATCCTGATGATCTCCCACAATTTGGGAAATCTCTTTTCCGAGTAATTCGGCCTCAGAATACTCAAATAAGTCCAGGGTACTTTGATTAACTTTTTTGATTAAACCCGTTTCAGTGGTGACGATTAATGCATCAGCCATCGAGGAGAGAATTTGTTCGATATACCGTTTAGATTCAAAGAGGGCGGACAGGAGGAGATTCGTTTCATTCGTAGCTTGGACTAATCGCTGTTCCAAGCTCATGCGATCGGTGACATCCTCTAAAAAAACGATGAGATGTTGTCCCTGAATCTGCTCTTCTTGAACGACATACATATCAAAATAAACCGGCGTCCCCGCTTCGGTAAACCGACTCAGGGATTTTAAATCAAAGCTCATCTGCCGCCCTTCTAAAACCTCCTGTAAGAGGTCCTCTACTCCGATCAATTCGGGAAATGCAAGGCCCACCTCATCATTGACTTGAATGGGACCGGGAGAATCAGAAAATCGGTCCACTCCTGGGGAGGTTTTACGGATGGTTAAAGCTGAATCGAGGATCAGATACTCAATGCCGTGGACCACTAAAAATTTTTTAAAGAAGGGGTTCATTCTACCCAGGCTCGCTCTACAAAAATAACGAATGCTTGATAGGCTTCAGTTAATTGAGCGAATAAATCAGATAGATTATCTGCTTTACCTTGCTTGGCGTCTCGTTCGAATTGGGCGGCAATGCTACAAATTTGTTGAGCTCCGACATTCCCACTGGCACCCTTAATATAATGCGCTTCTTGTTTGAGAGTGGCCAAGTCTTCGACTGAAACGCTTTGGAGTGATACAAGATGGGTTTGTAGTTCTTCAATAAATGTTTCTAGCAGCTCTTTCCGAAAAACCGAATCTCCTTGAGAAATTCGTTCAAGACGTTCCAGATCCAGGATCTGGTCTCCGGAGGAGCGATCGCCCGCGTCAACGGGTTGAAACCCGACTCTTGCCCCGCTCAATTGATTTACCCATTTTGATAGTATAGCCTGAAGTTGTTCCGGACAGACTGGCTTACTAATATAATCATCCATTCCTGCATCTAAACATTTTTCCCGGTCCTCCTTCATGGCATGAGCCGTCATGGCGATGATCACAGTATGCCTTGGGTTACGCACTGGCGACTCCCCGGTTCCCTGTTCTAAGCGGCGGATCTGTGCGGTGAGTTGATATCCGTCGAGGACCGGCATTTGGCAATCCATCAAAATGATGTGATAAGAATGAGCTTGCCACAATTTCAGCGCTTCTTCACCCTGATTGGCAATATCGGCTTGATATCCTAATAGTTCCAGTTGTTTAATGGCGACTTTTTGATTCACGGGATTATCTTCAGCCAAAAGAATTTTGATTGGACTTTGCCCGATGTTAATTTTATCTTTGGGATAAAAGAACGGGTCCGGCTTTGTTGTTACAGCTAGACCAACGGCGCGACAAATGATTTCTAAAAATCGTGCAGGTTTAATGGGTTTAATTGAACCGTCGCAAAAGCCACTGTTTAAGGCCGTTTTGACGAGATTGCGCTGATGGGTCGCGGCGATCGCAATTAAAGGAATACTGGCAAATCGCGAATCCCGTTTAATCTGTTCAGCTAAGGCAATTCCCGTGATGTCCGGCATTTCTAAATCAATCACCATCAGGTCATACTCGATGCCTGACTCCCATTGGGTTTGTAAGAAAGTGAACGCTGTGTCACTCTCGGTTTCTTCCACTTGGATTCCCCAACGGGTGACGCGATCGCGAATCACCATCTGCACGACTTCACTGTGGGCTACCACTAACAGAGATAGGCCCGATATCTCCGGTGGAACTGACAGCTTATTCACCGGAATTCCTGGCTTTTTAAACGGAATTTTAAACCAAAAATTTGACCCTTCTGATTCCCGACTTTCTACGCCAATTTCTCCCTCCATGAGAATGACTAACTGTTGAGAAATCGCCAGTCCCAACCCCGTTCCTCCATATTTCCGAGTCGTCGAAGAATCCACTTGGGAAAAGGGTTGAAAAAGCTGAATTTGGTGATGGGGTGCAATCCCAATCCCCGTATCAATCACCGAGAACAACAGGATCGTTGAATCAGGAGTTTCCGTCAATCGTTCGACTTGCAGGACCACATAGCCCTCGTCGGTAAACTTAATCGCATTTCCAATCAGATTCATGAGAATGCAGCGCAAGCGGGAGCTATCTCCCTGCAAACCAAGGGGGATATCGTCCTCGATAAAAAAGGCAACTTCTAGGGATTTTAAATGGGCTTGCGGGGCCAATAAATCCATGACTTCTTCCACGCTAGTAGCTAGGTTGAAATCTAATTTTTCTAGCTGCATCTCTCCGGCTTCGAGTTTGGAGAGGTCTAAAATTTCATCAATTAAGGTTAAGAGAGCATCTCCACTGGTGCTAATCGTCTCAAGAAGGTCGCGCTGTTCATCGGTTAAAGCTGTTTCTAATAATAATCCCGTCATCCCCAAGACTGCATTCATCGGGGTCCGAATTTCATGACTCATATTGGCTAAAAAGTAACTTTTGGCGGTGTCAGCCAGTTCCGCTTCTCGACGAGCGCGGTCGAGTTCTGCCGTGGCTCTTTGACCCTCGGTAATGTCTCGGCCAATATAAACTAAATCGCCATAATCATCGAGTTCGGTGCCAATGGCGGCAATGGAGAAGGAAACAATGATGCTTTCTCCTTTTTTCGTCCGACAAATGCCTTCAGCGGTTGTCAAAAGGGTGGGTTCACTCGGGGCATGGTGATGCCAGTCATGGGGTAAGAGTTCTGCGCTTTCAATCCGTAGAGAAATCGGCTGACCAATCAGTTCAGAATCCTCGGAATAACCAAATAAATTAACGGCAGCGGGATTGACATTTTGAATCCGACCCCGGCGATCGGTCACCAACAATGCATCAGCCATTGAGGTGATAATTTTATCGGTGTAGGATTTGGCTGCCTCTAGGGTAGAAAGGAGCAGGTTGGCTTCATTGATGCGTTGCACCAATTCTTGTTTTAATACCATCGTTTCCGTGGTATTTTCTAACAGAATTAGCCCTCGCCGTTCCTCGGTTTCAGCTTGGGTCGGGTCCGCGATCAAGTGCAGGTCGAAATAAAACGGGTGGCTCGATTCTATAATCCGGGCAATTCCTTTGATTTCAAACCCTTCCCGTTGTCCTTGAACGATCGCCCGGAATACCTCTTCGAGTCCGATGAGTTCGGGAAATCCCCACCGGATATCCTCTCCCACCCCGACTCTAGCGCCCCCTGCTGCAAATTCCATCGCGCCAGCAGATGCCTCAATGATGTACCAGTCGCGATCAACGGCCAGGTACTCCATGCGGCGAGGAGTCAGTAGTTTATTCAGAATTGGATTCATTTCGCGTTTCAGGTTCAATAGGGAAACAGTTTGGGCTATTTATTTAGGATGCCCAATTAGCTGACTTGGTTCTAAACGTTTATTAAAAGGATATAAAAGGGTGGGATTTCACCGTCTGACACCGCCACCATCCCCGGCCTATTGCTTTTGTATTTTATCCCTTGCTTTTCAGTTTTGCATCAAAAAGTTTCAAGGGTACTCATTTTTGGATTGCTATTTAACCCCGTTTCGGATTCACCCTCCTCGCGACTTAGGGAACAGGTATGGTAAAATAACATAATATTTGTTTTTATCCTTAAAGGTTCAGGGACCTAAGAATAACCAGGGAGACGTTCAGGCTCGTTTAATCCTAGGTAGGAATCTTGAAACTACCAACTAGCGATCGGGTCAACTTGTAGAATCAAGTCACGGATTGCTTAACATTTGTCAAGCCCACGCCGGTGGAACCCTCCACGGAGCCTGGTCTGGTAAAAGAGATAAATCGAATCGGAGAAAATGGCGACAATCAAGTATTGCTGCCATTTAGCGTGCGGTTCAATAGAGAAGTTAATGGGTCAAGAAAACTGTCAGATCGGGTTGTTGAGTGCATGAACAAGAAAATACTGATTGTCGAAGATGAAAATTCGTTTCGCAAAACCGTCATCAAAATCCTGAGTTCGGAAGGGTTTGAAGTCATTGGGGCAGAAAATGGTAGCATCGGGGTAAATTTGGCGCAAACTGAACAGCCGGATTTAATCTTGTGCGATATTATCATGCCTGGGCTGGATGGTTATGAAGTGCTGACAATCTTGCAGCAGGACCCCACCACGGCAATGATCCCGTTTATCTGTTTAACCGCTCAGGAGGACCGTTCCTCTATGCGCCGGGGGATGGAACTCGGAGCCAGTGATTATCTGACGAAACCCTTTACTCGAACTGAACTGATGGGTGCGATCGCCTCCCAACTCGGTAAACGGGAACGTCTGAAGCAGGAACAGAAAATTGCCCTCGAAGAGGCGATCGGCCAACTCAACGACCTGGTGTATTACGACAGCTTAACCAATCTCCCTAATCGATTAATGTTGCGAGATCGCTTCGAGCGCACCCTCCCCGACGACCCGGATCAACCCAGCTTCATCCCCGTTGCCATCCTGAGTTTAGACCAGCTCAACCGCTTCAACAATACCCTCGGCACCGACTACAGCGACTTATTACTCCAAGCCGTCACCGAACGGACCCTCCGCTATGTGGGACCAAATGCGACCGTCGCCCGATTAAACAGCGAGCAACTGGCCTTAATTTTGCCCCCCTTGACTGAAAAACAGCAAATAGAAGAAACGGCTCGCCGAATTTTGGCCCTATTTTCCACCTTTTTTAGCATCTTAAACGACGAAGTATTCCTCACCAGTAGCATCGGCATCGCCGTCTATCCCGATGATGGTCAAGAAATTGATAGCTTGCTCAAATCCGCTAACTTGGCTATGCATCAAGCCAAAGAACAAGGCGGAAATTGCTATCAACTTTACACCTCAGCCATTGAAGAGAAATCTTACGATCGCCTCATGCTAGAAATGAATTTGCGGCAGGCATTAGACCGCAATGAATTCATCCTTTACTATCAGCCTCAAGTCAACTTAAAAACTGGCAAAATTGTCGCTGCCGAAGCCCTGATCCGCTGGCTCCATCCTGAGCGAGGCTTGATTTCCCCCGCCGAATTTATTCCCATAGCCGAAGAAACGGGGATGATTGTGCGGATTGATGAATGGGTCTTGCAGAATGCCTGCGAACAAGCCCAAATCTGGCAACAGGCCGGTTATCAACTCACCATTGCGGTCAATTTATCCGGTCTGCAATTTAATCAACCCGGTTTAACCCAGCGCGTTATTCATATTATCCGAGAAAGCCAAGTCAATCCCTGTCATGTGGAAATTGAACTCACCGAGAGCGCCCTCGTCCACAATCCTGAACTCGCCATCTGCATCCTCAGAGACCTCAAAGACTTCTCCTTACAACTTTCCTTAGATGATTTTGGAACCGGCTATTCTTCCTTGAGTTATTTGCAACAATTTCCCTTCGATACCCTCAAAATAGACCGCTCTTTTGTCCGAGACTTAATGAACAGCGCCAAAAATGCAGCGATTATCAATGCCATCATTCAACTCGCCAGACAGCTTAACTTGAAAGTGATTGCCGAAGGGGTAGAAACCCGAGAACAATATGATTTTCTCCTAGAAAATAACTGTGATTTAATCCAAGGGTATTACTTTAGTCCCCCCCTAGCCATAGACGCCTTTGAAGAGTTTTTAAGCGAACGACAGCATCATTCATCCTTTGTCAAAGACCTCTAAAACAATCTGCTAGGCTTCTTCCTTGAGGGTGGCGATAAAGCCTTGAAGGCGGGTGAAAATTATCTCTAATTCAGCCACCAACTCTTCCAGACCATCCTGGCACTGCTGATTGGCTTGAGATTCAATTTGACGGGCAATATTGGGCATGGAAAGGACGGCAACGGTCGCCGAACCTCCCTTAAGCTGATGAGCGCGACGGCTTAAGGCAACCCAATCTTGAGTCTCTATATAGCGCTTAATATCCTCGAAATAAACCACCGCATCTTCCATAAAGGTTTCTAGGAGTTCTAACTCAAACTCTTCATCTCCGCGAGAAATTTCATGGAGGCGATCGAGGTCAATGGGGGTTTCATCCAGAGGAGTACAGATGGCGGATTTAGAAGGGAGTGTTGGGTGGGAAATGGTCTCTTGAACGCCGCTGATGGTTTCTCCCCAGTGATGCAAAATTGCAGCTAACTGGTCGATATCCACAGGTTTGCTGATATAGTCATCCATTCCGGCTTCTAAACATTTTTCCCGGTCTCCTTTCATGGCATTAGCGGTCATCGCAATGATCGGGGTATGGCGAGATGAACCTTCGCGATCGCGCAATGCTTTTGTTGTTTTATACCCATCCAAAACCGGCATCAAACAATCCATCAGAACGATATCATAGGATTGCTGCGCCAGACAATCGAGGGCTTCCTGTCCATTCTCCACACAGTCTGCGGCATACCCGAGCACCTTGAGTTGGCTTAAAATCACTTTTTGGTTAATTGGAGTATCTTCCACCAATAAAATTTTCAGATTCTTAACCTGTTCGAGTACCGGACTGGATCTGCTGGCATCTTCCCGGAAGAATAAAGAATGAGAAACCTCCGACGGTTGACCCTGAAGCGCTTGAGTCAACCTTTCTAATAAGCTAGAGGCTTTAATCGGTTTGAGTAAATAACCAGCCGCCCCTTTTTTCAGGAGGCGTTTTAGCAATTCATGTTGATGAATTGAGACCATGACGATCCATTTAAGGTTGCAGAAACTTGGGTCGGAAATCAGGGTTTGGGCCAGGGTTTCCCCATCAGATTTAGCATTTTGGAGGTCAATTAAAACCAGAGAATAAGGCTTGCCTTGGGCGTAAGCATTTTGCAAAGCGGCGATCGCCTCGTCAGAGTTCGCAACTGCCTCCCCCTGAAGATGCCAAGACTCTAAATAGGCAGAAATCATCTGCCGACTCGTGGCATTGGGATCCATTACTAACAGGCGCAAATCCCGAGGAGACGGCGGTAATTCCGGCAGCAATTTGCTCCCACCGGGCACGATTTCAAAGGTTGCGGTAAACCAGAAGCGCGAACCGACACCCACGGAACTTTCCACCCCAATTTCACCCCCCATTAACGTCACCAATTGCTTGCAAATCGCCAATCCCAAACCCGTGCCTCCATACTTCCGCGTCGTTGAGGCATCCACTTGGGAAAAAGATTCAAATAATTTATGTTTGTCCCGGGGATTGATGCCGATTCCCGTATCCCGGACTTCAAAATACAGGGTAGTGGTGGTGGGGGTTTGAAGCTGTAAGGAAGCATGAACAACCACTTCACC
>NZ_JAFLQW010000207.1 GCF_017313335.1 Phormidium pseudopriestleyi FRX01
AAGAAGTAAGCCAAATTGCATCATCTCTTTTCTTTTAGGGATAGTTGTTTTGATGGTCTAGAGGGATACTTGAATGTCCCGCTGTCGCCCTTTGGGGTAGGCAGGAATCCCCCGGCTTTAGACGTGGTACGGTTCAAGCCCTCTTGATGTTTGACAAGCGTATCGATGAGATTCTATCTTTGGCGAACTGAATTAATCGGGTTGTCTTTATTTTTATCCTAACTGAAACCCGGGTGGGTCAGCGCAATCCTCGGGGATTGAGCAAGGGAAAGACGCAGGGTACAGGAGCGATCGCGGGTCGGGGAAGGAAGGAGAGGGAGCGGACTTTAGAGTGGTCCGCACCACCGGCAGAAGGGATCGCACGGGAAAGACTCCGCTGATGAAACAGCGGGATTCTAACCTCTGTTAAGTCACAGTTGTGAGGTCATCCTGCTTTCGTTCCTTCCTTAACCGCGCCGAATCTGGATTAGCGCAATTGTAGGCTCTTCGGAGCGTCGTACATATGAATCGTATCGACAAAACGAGCGGTACTCGACTGGCTAGAAATAACCAGGCTGTGAGTGCGAGCGCCACCTTTGAAGAAGCGAACTCCTTGCATTAACGTTCCGGGAGTAATACCGGATGCAGCAAACAGCACAGTCTCTCCAGAAGCTAATTCTTCTGCGTTGTAAACGCGATCGGGGTCCGTGATGCCCATTTCGTGCAAACGAGCGATATTGCTTTCTTTGCTTTCGCCGATTAGCCCAGTTTTGACCACTTCGGGGTCATAAATCAGCTGACCTTGGAAGTGACCGCCTAAACAGCGCATTGCAGCACCGGAGATAACGCCTTCGGGAGCTGCACCAATTCCCATCAGAGCGTGGATGTTGGTTCCGGAGAACGCGCAAGAAATCGCAGCAGAGACATCTCCATCGCTGATCAGACGCACTCGGGCTCCGGCGGCGCGGATTTCTTCGATTAAGCCTTTGTGACGGGGACGATCCATCACCACCACGACCAATTCCTCAATGGAGCGACTCATGCAGTCCGAGAGGATTTTGAGGTTTTCGGTGGCAGATTTATTGAGGTCTACATGATTTTTGGCACAGGCGGGTGCAGCAAGCTTCTTCATGTAGAAGTCCGGTGCGCGGAAGAGGCCACCTTTTTCGGCAATGGCGAGAACTGCCATCGAACCGTTTTGTCCATAAGCAACTAAGTTGGTGCCTTCACAGGGGTCAACGGCGATATCAATTTCGACCAGTTGTTGGGGGTCGCAGAATTGGCTGGCATTTTCCTGAGTACAGATACCAACTTCTTCCCCGATGTACAACATGGGAGCTTCATCGCGCTCGCCTTCCCCGATGACGATGCGGCCTCGCATATGAATGCGGTTCATGCGTTCGCGCATCGCTTCTACCGCTACATGGTCAGCGGTATTTTTGTCGCCTTTACCCATCCAACGAGCCGATGCGATCGCGGCTTGTTCGACGACTTCAATAATCTCTAAACCGATTACACTATCCACGGAATTTTCCTCCCAACTGCCTATCAGCAGCCTTTTCTCTGGCTACAACCGTCTAAAAGTCTATCAGAGGACGGATACCCATAGCGATCGCGATTAACTCAGTTTTTGTTAAGTTTTGCTGCTAGGGTATTGTCATTGGTTATTGGTCATTGGTCATTGGTTATTGGTTATCCGACCAATGACCAATGACCAATAATCTTGGCCATTGGTCATTGGTTATTTGTTATTTGTCATCCGACCAAGGACCAACGACAAATGACAAATGACCAAGGTTGTGGGTAATCTGGGAGAGATAGGGTGGAGAAATGCCTGGACTCCCCCTGCCGGGAACGGGAAAATCCGTGGCTCTGACGAAATGATCGGCTATGATCACACCCAGCACGATAGATTCCCAGCAGGCAGAACGCCTGACCCTTGCCGAATCGTGCTGCTTTGGTCTGATTTAAAACAATTTTACGATGCAAAACAACATGGATGTCGAGGGGTTGGAAATCGAAAGGCGATCGCCACTAGAACCATCTAGTCTGGTAGATGCCTCTGGGCAGTGGCCTTTCTCAACTGAAGCGGCGGGCACGGGATTCGATGCTGAGTTTTATTTGAATGCTTATCCCGATGTTGCTGAAGCGGTTAGCATCGGAGGGTTTGAGAGTGGGTGGGAACATTGGCTGCTGTATGGTCAGCAGGAAGGACGGTTGCCGATCGCCCCCGCCGAAACCGTTTCCCCTGAAGGGAGTTCCGGGGACCCCTTGCTGGGGGAACAGGTCCCGAATTTAGGCCAGTTACCGTTAAGTTTTATTCCCAATGCGGGGCAATTTGACCCCACGGTGAATTTCTCGGTCCGAGGCGCATCTCATGCCATTTTCTTTACCCCGGATGAGGTGGTTCTGACCGCAGCAGCACAACCGGACCCAGAATCCGATGAACTGCAATCTTCCGTGGTGCGCCTAGAGTTTGTGGGGGCCAATGGTGACCCGGTGATAGAAGGGATAGAACCCTTGCCGGGATTGGCGAATTTCTTATCCGGGTCTGATGGGTCCAGTTGGTCGGGGAATGTTCCCACCTACCAAGGCATTGCTTATCGGGACCTTTATGACGGGATTGATTTAGTTTATCGCGGCACAGAAGGGGTGCTCAAGCGAGAATTTGTGGTGGACCCGGGAGCGGATCCGGACCAAATTCTGTTGGACTATAGCGGCATTGAGGCGATCGCCCTGCGGGAAGGGGCTTTGGTTTTACAAACTGCCTTGGGTGAGTTAATCGAGGCAGCACCGATTATTTATCAGGATATCGAAGGCGATCGCGTTTCTGTGGCGGGTCAGTATGAATTACTTGGGGAGGGCCAAGTTGGATTTGAGTTAGGCTCTTATGACCCGAACTATGCCTTGATTATTGACCCCACCCTGCAATATTCCAGCTATTTGGGCGGGACCCTGCAAGACCAAGGGGATGCGATCGCCCTGGATGCAGAAGGAAATATCTATATCGCCGGAAGAACCATCTCCACAGACTTTCCCACCCGGATTCCCTTACAAAGCACCATTAGTAATCCGGGTTCCTTCAAATTTGATGCCTTTATTACCAAGATTGCTCCCGATGGAGCCAGCGCTTTCTACTCGACTTATTTAGGGGGCCTGGAAAACGACCGGGCCTTAGATGTGGTTGTAGATAGTCGCGGCAGTGCCTTTGTGGTGGGACAAACGGCTTCGGATAATTTCCCCGTCAGCGTGGGATCGGCACAGACGGCAGC
>NZ_JAFLQW010000176.1 GCF_017313335.1 Phormidium pseudopriestleyi FRX01
AATGAGCAGCGCCCATCAGACTTAGGCTTAAGTCTAAGGCTGTGCAAGAATCCCCGTGTCTTTAGACATCGGGAGTGTCAACGCCCCTGGATGCGGAGACTCCTCCAAATCCCTTTACCTTTGACTCTTCTGAGACTCCACCGGGCGATCGCGGCGTTATTGGTAAACTAATAATAAACTCTGTCCCCTCTCTCGGGGTGGAAATACATCGCAGTTTTCCCCCATGTTTTTCCACCACAATGGAGTAAGCAATTGAAAGTCCTAAACCCGTCCCTTTGCCGACGGGTTTCGTTGTAAAAAAGGGGTCGAAAATTTTCAAGCGCACCTGTTCACTGATACCCGGACCATTATCCGCAATCCGAACCTGAACCCAATCGCGATCGCTAACTTCGGTACGAAGAATAATCCTCGGTAAGCGGGTTTTCCCCCGGTGTAAATCCGATCGCATGACATCGGCAGAAGTTACCGAAAAGCTAGAATCAGCCTGAGCTTCCTCGTTGCTCTCCTCAAAGAATCCTTCAAACCCATCCATCGCATCGATCGCATTATTTAAAATATTCATCACCACCTGATTCACTTGAGACGCATAACAAGTAATTTTCGGCAGCTTGCCATACTCCTTAATCACCTCAATTGCGGGACGCCCATTTTTACTCGTCAGACGAGACTGCAAAATTAACAGCGTGGAATCAATCCCCTCATAAAGATCCACCTCTTTCATCGCTGATTCATCCAGACGAGAGAAATTTCGCAATCCCAGAACAATCTGGCGAATGCGATCGGCCCCGGTTTTCATAGAAGAGAGCAACCGGGGTAAATCTTCCAGTAAAAACTCCAGATCCATGATTTTAATGGCCTGTTTAATTTCCAGGTTTGAATCAGGATAATGCTTCTGATAAAGACAAACTAAGTTAAACAAATCATCCAGATACTCTTCGGCATGATTGAGATTGCCATAGATAAAACTCACGGGGTTATTAATTTCATGAGCAATTCCGGCCACCATCTGGCCTAAACTGGACATTTTTTCGGTTTGAATCAGTTGTGCTTGGGTCTGTTTAAGTGTTTCTAAAGTTTGCGACAAGTGGAGATTTTTTTCATTTAAGGCATCATTGGCCTGATTTAAAGCCTGAGTGCGCTCTTGGACTTTGGCTTCGAGGTTGGCATACAAGAGAGCATTTTCTAAGGCGATCGCCGCTTGGGAGGAGAGGATTTTCAAAATCTCCAGCCGGTCTTTGGTAAAGGCTCCCCTGGTTAAATTATTTTCTAAATACAGGATGCCTAATGTTTTTCCCCCATTCATAATCGGGGTACATAACAAGGATTTTAACTGATGAGCCACCACATAAGGCTCTTTCGTAAATGACCCTTCACAAGCGGCATCGCTTAAAACTAAATTAGACCCAGTTCGCGCCACATATTTGACGATCGCCACGGGTAAATCGGAGCAAGTCTCGATGTCAATGGATTGCTCTACCGTTACTGCATTGCCATCGGTAGAAGCGGAGGCAGATATCAATAATTTGCCGTCAACGTCTAAAATTAAAAAGGCTTTTTCGGCTCCCGCATTTTCGATCGCCGTTTTCATCAGGGTCGCCAGCAATTTATCCAGGACGATTTCACTGGCGATCGCTTGTGAGGCTTTCAAGACTGTGGTCAAATCGAGGTGATCGCTACTCTCCCGAAGGACTGAAACTCCCACCGGCGTGGTTTTTTGTCCTTTGGTGGGATGAAATTGTTCTGGAGCGACGGGCAACAAGTGAGAATAAGTAGACTCCAACTGCTGCACTTTTGCGGTTGCTCCCCATTTTTTATACCCCTCCCGCGCTTCCTGCATATAGGCTTTAGCAGGGGTGAGTTTTCCTAATCCTAAATAAAATTTAGCCGCCAGTTCGTTAGCCAGAGCAGCTTCTTGCACATACTCCTGTTCTGTGGCGAGTTGGATGGCGAGATCATACCCGTCCATCGCCAGCAATTTGTGACCCAGAACGCGGTCCCTTTCGGCCTGAACCAGATAACATTTATGCAAGTAATTCATGGGGGCATGAGCGGCCCATTTTTTCAGTTTCTTTTGGTTCGTGGCGACTTTTTTGAGGAGAATTTTGCGGTCTTGCTCTTGCGCGCGATCGCACAGAGCCATTCGAGTGAGGGAATCATACCAATAAAACAGCCCCACAACCGGCAAGGCGATCGCCCCGTCTAAATATTTTTCCGCTTCTTCTGCATAACCTAAAGCTTCCGTGTAGTTTTCAAACCAATAACAGAGCATTAATTGATTCACAAAATAATCGTGCAGTCCATTGCGGTCATTGGCCGTGATCATTAAGGTAAGCACTTGCCCCCGATTATAGGCTTCTCCTACTAACTGACAGGGATTTTCACTTCGTCCCAACAAATTCAGTACCGCTTGCCGATACATTTCATTCCATTGCACCACGATCATCTGTTGCCATTGGGTCAGGGAATGGCTCAAGGATGCCATTTCCAGTTCTACCTCATTGAGTTCTGTTCCGCTAAAGTATAAGTTTTGACAGCGGTTTTTGGCTGCATAAGAGGCCCATTGTAAATCTCCATTTTCAATCCCCCTGCGTTCGGCTTCCCCTAACGGAATCAAGGTTTCCTTGAGATGCAGGGTCCAAGGGTTGATTAGCCCTTCTACCATCGTTAAAATTTTCGCATTGGCTTGGCTTGCACCGAACTGAGATAATAGATTTAATGCTAATTGTCCAAATTTATACCCGAGTTCAATTTCTCCAAATATGCCGCATAAAATTACGCCATAGGTCGCATAAGCAAAGGCGGACCACGGTGAATTTCCAGATAAAATGGATAAGTTCACTTGTTCAAATACAATCAGAGGCAGCAAGGAAGGGGCGGCTTGATAGGCGGAGGATACCAAGCTAGAGAGAATTCTCATGGCGGCGAGTTTCTCGGGTGCCATCATTACCGGCAATGCCAGTAAGTCTGTTGGGTCTTTTTCCCCCATTGCAGCTTGGTTTTTTTCCCGTTGCCGTTGGATATCTGCCCGGGTGGGATTATCGATTAAATCAATCCCCAGTTGTTGGGCAATTTTTACGCCAATTTTTACGGCTTCAAGGGGTTGGGCCTGGGCCATACAAGCTTGAATTTTAAACTCATAAATTTTGACCGCATCGAGCAGGGTTTTACTGGACTCAATGACCGGATTGGCTAATGTCGTCATTTGCTGGAAGTCACTACATAAATAAGCGGCTTCTGTGGCTTCTTGATACAGGGCTAAGGTTAGTTCATAGTGCGTTTGCCAGGGATCGTCACCTAAGAGTTGAATGCCTTGATTTAGATAGTTGAGGGACGTTTTGTAGGCTGCCGATCGCTTGGCTTTTTGTCCGGCGTTGAGGTTTAATTGAGCAATGTTTTCTCGCTCCCCTGGAGAATCACTCTGTGAGATGCCTTTATTGAGTTGATTGACGATATCAAACAGCAGCTCATCCCGGCGATCGCTGGGAGTATGGTTGAGCCAGTATTGTCCGATGGTTAAATGCACAGCAGACTTGGCGGAATCGGACATCAGAGAGTAGGCAGCAGCATGAATGCGATCGTGTACAAATTTATAGTGCGCGATTAGGCAATCGAGATTTGCCTCCTCATGACTGCCAGCTTTCCACTCGGCGATCGCCACAGACCAATCCGCACTCTCCGTTGCCGGTAACACAAACCCTTGGGTGACTCCTGCACGCAGATTTGCCGATGTTTCTTTCACGGACTGCTGTGAAATGGCCGCCAAAGTTTGCAGATCGAAGCGTTTACCAATACAAGCTGCCAGTTGGAGTACGGATTGCTCTCGTTCCCCCAGCTTACGGATTTTTGCCGCCAGCAGTTGCACGACATTATCCGTAATCGATCGCCGTTTAATTTTTTCAATCGACCACTGCCATGCCAAACTTTTATTGTCAAATTCAATTAAGCCATCATCATACAATCCTGTCAAAAACTCCTGAATAAAAAACGGATTTCCTCCGGTTTTATCTACCACTAATCCCGCCAAGGGTCCGGCTTGTCGTAAGGAACATTGAAAGGTATCGGCCAATAGCTGATTGATACTAACTAATTTTAATGGCTCTAATTCCAGGCGATTGA
>NZ_JAFLQW010000572.1 GCF_017313335.1 Phormidium pseudopriestleyi FRX01
GGTGGGTTGACGCGATCGCAATTTTAGGTATAAGATAGGAAATGGGTGAATCGCTCTAACCAGCCGATTCAACCCGTGCGCTCTTAGTTCAGTTGGTAGAACGCAGGTCTCCAAAACCTGATGTCGGGGGTTCAAGTCCTCCAGGGCGCGCTGAACCATCTTCCGAAAGATATCTGCCCGAAAGTATGTCTGCTGTAAAAACAGCAAACAATCTAAAAACTTTCGGGTAGAATTATCATCTGAGTGGTTCGTACCAAGTATTGGAAGAACAAGAAAAAGTTTAAGCTAGAACGGCGACGAGTGCAGCCACCCAATCTGGAGTGGCGTGATTCACTGGCGATCGCATGAAAGCTGTTGCCAAGAAAGAACTGCCGGTTGTTGCGTTCAGTGGGAGAGGAAAAGCAATTGTGGCAAAGCAAAAGGAAGCAGACCAAGAAACAGGAAGCGGTTTCAATCCCGCAGAGTTTTTCCAGGAAACAAAAGAAGAACTAGCTAAGGTAGTTTGGCCATCTCAGCAGCAGGTAATTAGTGAATCATTGGCCGTCCTCTCGATGGTCGCCTTAATTGCCAGCTTAATCTATTTCATCGATAAATTTTTCGGTTGGGCAGCTACACAGGTGTTCGGATGATGTTTGCATCGGACGACGACTCTCAATATCCAACTGAACCGTCAGAAACCGACGAAAGCGAAGAATCCAAATCATCGGGCCGTTGGTTTGCCGTTCAAGTTGCCTCGGGCTGTGAAAAGCGCGTCAAAGCGACCCTAGAACAGCGAATTCAAACCCTTGATATGGGCGATCAGATTTTTCATGTCGAGATTCCCCAAGCTGCTGCATTTAAAATTCGCAAGGATGGAAGCAGACAGCAAACGGATGAAAAAATCTTCCCCGGTTACGTCCTCGTCCAAATGGACATGGACGATGAAAGCTGGCAGGTTGTCAAAAACACCCCCCATGTGATTAACTTTGTGGGGGCAGAACAAAAACGCCGTTACGGACGCGGACGCGGTCACGTCAAACCCATGCCCCTGAGTTATTCGGAAGTTCAACGAATATTCAGGCAACGGGACGAAGCCGAGCCAGTCGCAAAAACTTATTTGACTCCCGGAGAAAAAATTGAAGTGGTCTCTGGACCCTTTAAAGATTTTGATGGGGAAGTCATAGAAGTTAGCCCAGAGCGCAGTAAGCTCAAAGCACTTCTGTCTATCTTCGGACGAGATACGCCCGTCGAACTGGAGTTTAATCAAGTCCGCAAATTGAGTTAAAGCAGCTAACACAGCAAATGGCAAAAAAAGTAGTTGCGGTGATTAAGTTGGCGATTAATGCCGGAAAAGCCAACCCCGCACCCCCGATCGGGCCTGCGCTCGGTCAGCATGGCGTGAACATCATGATGTTCTGTAAAGAATATAACGCCAGAACTGCCGATCAAGCGGGTCTCGTGGTGCCGGTAGAAATTTCCGTCTTTGAAGACCGCAGTTTCACCTTCATTCTGAAAACCCCTCCCGCCTCTGTCTTGATTCGCAAGGCAGCAGGGATTGAAAGAGGTTCAGGGGAACCCAATCGCAAGAAAGTGGCAGAAATCTCCCGGGCTCAACTCCGCGAGATTGCCGAAACCAAAATGCCCGACCTCAATGCCAATGACATTGAAGCGGCCATGAAAATTGTCGAAGGGACCGCCCGGAATATGGGTGTGACCGTCGGCGACTAGAAACCGATTAGAGATTTCCAAGAGTGGGCGATCGCATTTCTAGTGCGTTCCTTCTCCTTAGAATCTCAACCGAGTGACCCATACAAGGGGCAGAGGCATCGCCTCGCTATGACCCCAGGAGAGAAAAATGACCAAAAAAATCTCGCGTAGATTACAAGAACTGGTTAAAAAGGTCGAAGAGCGGCCTTATGAACCCTTAGAGGCGCTCAACCTTTTAAAAGAGACCGCTACAGCCAAATTTCCTGAATCCGTCGAAGCCCACATTCGCTTAGGCATCGATCCCAAGTACACCGACCAACAGTTGCGGACCACCGTGGCCCTACCCAAAGGAACGGGTCAAACCGTCCGGGTTGCGGTGATTGCTCGGGGGGAAAAAGTGAACGAAGCCACCCAGGCCGGTGCAGATTTGGCGGGATCTGAAGATCTGATTGCCGAAATCCAACAAGGGCGAATGGACTTCGATAAACTGATTGCCACCCCGGACATGATGCCCCAAGTGGCCAAATTAGGTAAACTTCTCGGTCCTCGGGGGTTGATGCCTTCGCCAAAAGGTGGTACAGTAACCTTTGACCTCGGTCAAGCAATTAACGAGTTCAAAGCCGGTAAACTAGAATTTCGGGCCGATCGCACAGGCATCGTCCATGTCATGTTTGGGAAAGCAGCTTTCCCGACTGAAGATCTCCTAGTAAACCTGAAGGCGTTGCAAGAAAGCATTGACCGCAACCGTCCTTCCGGTGCTAAAGGCCGCTACTGGCGCAGTGTATATGTCACTTCTACGATGGGTCCATCGATTGAAGTCGATATCAGTGCCTTGCGAGATATCAAGCTGACAGAAACCGCCTAAGCGCGAGTTCAAATTTTGAGGAAACTCAAAATTCATCCCTTCAAACCCCACAATTAAATAGCACAGTAGCCGGAGACAGTAGGTGTCCAACAGGGCTTAATTTCCTACTTAGGTTTGCGTTATCGTTCCCCTTGTGCTGATCTTGTCATGACTTGACAAGATTGCCATCGGAAACTGACAAAACCCCGGCTACCCTGCTGGGGTTTTTGATTGGGTCGGGGATAGGGGAGCAGTAGGAGTCATATAGCGGTTCTCATGAATATACTGTACAGCCCTCACCCCAAACCCCTCTCCCAAAGAGGGAGAGGGGCTTTAGAGACTGTTCAGGAACTGCTATAGATTCCACTCATATTCCCAGGGGATGAATGCTCCGGCTCCCAAATGTCTCTAATTTCTTAATCTTCATCCCAATCAGGAGGTGAAAACGAGTGGGTAAAACGCTAGCAGACAAACAAGCGATGGTGACGGAGCTCAAACAAGAGTTGAGCCAGTCTCAGATGACGCTTGTGATTGATTACAAAGGGTTAACCGTGGCGGAGATTACCGATTTACGTCGGCGTCTACGCGAAAGCGGTGCAACCTGTGCAGTCGCTAAAAACACCTTGATGCGACGGGCAGTTGATGGCGACGAAAACTGGCAATCTTTAGAGGAATTCCTCAAAGATTCCTCTGCCTTTTTGTTCCTGAAAGATGACCTGAATGGTCCGATTAAGGCGTATCAAGACTTCCAAAAAGCGACCAAGAAGAGTGAACTTCGCGGTGGTGTATTAGAAGGAAAGGCGCTGACTTTCGAGGAAGTTAAGGCGATCGGCGACCTGCCATCCAAGGAACAACTCATGGCTCAAATTGCCGGTGCCCTCAATGCATTGGTCACAAAGATTGCTGTGGGTATCAAAGAAGTTCCTTCGGGTCTGGCCCGAGGTCTCCAAGCCTATGCCGACAAAGACGGCAGCACCAGCGACGAAGACCAAGCCGCTTAGGGGCTTGTCATTTGTCGTTTGTCATTTGTCATTTGTCGTTTGTCGTTTGTCGTTTGTCATTTGTCATTTGTCGTTTGTCATTTGTCGTTTGTCGTTTGTCGTTTGTCGTTTGTCTTTAATCAAGGGACCAATGACCAGTGACCAATGACCAATGACCAATGACCAATGACCAATGACCAATGACCAATGACCAATGACCAGTGACCAATGACCAATGACCAATGACCAATGACCAATGACCATTTAGATATTTGATAGGAGTCAATTCATGTCTACAGCAACTGATGAAATTCTCGAAAAGCTAAAATCCCTGACCTTATTAGAAGCCTCTGAACTGGTCAAACAAATTGAAGAAGCCTTTGACGTGAGTGCCGCTGCACCTGCTGGCGGAATGATGATGATGGCTCCTGGCGCGGCTGCTCCTGCTGAAGAAGTGGAAGTGCAGACTGAATTTGATGTCATTCTCGAAGAAGTTCCCGCCGACAAGAAGATTGCGATTCTGAAAGTCGTTCGCGTTTTAACCGGCTTAGGTCTGAAAGAAGCCAAAGATATGGTGGAATCTGCACCGAAACCGATTAAAGAAGGCATCACCAAAGATGCTGCGGAAGATGCTAAGAAGCAACTGGAAGAAGCAGGCGGAAAAGTCAGCATCAAGTAAGATTTTCCCTTGGGGAATCAATACAGGAGTGGCAGAATATCAATTCTATTTTGCCACTCTACTGGATAAGTCCATGAGAGTGGGCTTATTTTTTTTGAGGGACTGGTTCAGTTGGGATGGGCGATCGCCCCCATCATCTGTCGCTCCACCGCCCTGTGCTCTGTGGGTACCGTGACATCTCCAGACACTGACCGCTTGGGCGGATCGCGTGCTGGCTTTTCCAAGAATCACTTCTTAGATTTTCTGGTTGTTCCCTTACGGGATTTCGGCACTTGGCTAGACTTTTCAGCCCCCGCTAGATCGCCGGAACAGACAGTTTCCTTTCCTGACCATCCATCGGTACTAACTAATGAGGGCAATCCCTCGGTTACGAATTACTAAGGGATTTCCATAAAAAAAATCGGGCATTAGAGGTCTTAAGGAATTATTAAAGCCTAGCCCTGTCAAGGTGGTAAATGTAAGGACGAAAAATCGTTGTTTCAGGTAGGGGTTTGGTCTCCAAACCCTCTTTTTCTGATGTAGGGGTTTGGTCTGATCACCCTCTTGAGGCTCATTGCGCCCCTCCCTACAAATACACCTTGACAGGGCTAATTATTAAAGCCCCCTTCTTAAGGGGGGTTGGGGGGATCTCTCTTAGAAGATTTTATTTTTTGGAGTTCCCTTATTATAATAGGGTTTACTGGCGATAAGCAATTGTAGGGTGGTGAAGCCACCGAACAGCAATTGTAGGGTGGTGAAGCCACCGAACAGAAGGTGGGCAATGCCCACCCTACTCCTTTAAAAACTGAATAGGAATGATTTATTTTTTGGAATACCCTAAGTATTCCAGTCAATGTATATTTAGTAGGTATTGAGCCTACTAAATATACATTGACTGGAATACAGTCGCTCATCTGGGTACAGATAGAGCGCAGGTCTTCCCGCCTGCTAAGATAAAAAATCATTACCATAAAAAAACAAAAAAGTCAAAAACATAAAACAATGAAATTATGTGACGGAAATCACATCAAGGAAAAAAATAATGTGCCACTATTCCAGAATAACCGCATCAGTTTATCGGTTGTTTCCCAAGTGGTAACGGGATGGGTGACATCAGGGGGTATAAAAGTTCCGGGAAATCTTGTTGAACTCAAAAATAGATGAAAAAAGAATCCGATTCCTGAAGAAATAAAGTCACAGTTTCACTAGCGAATTGTACCGACATCCGCGATCGCAGTTCCTAGACCACCGGATCTATCCCACTTGAAGTTACACTGGGAAAACCCTTGCCATGACTGAATTCCAAACCTCTTACAAGGAAGCGCCATCATGACGGTTTTTCCTATTGCATCTCCATAATTACACTTCAGATCTCCCACAAATGTCTAATCCCAAAACCCTATCTATTCCCTACTCCCGCCACTTCCTAGAGTGGTTGCAGGAACACCAAGTCAGTCTCGGTGTTACTACCTACCAAACCAACCGCCTGTGTCTGATTGGCGTCCAACCCAACGGACAAATCTTCACCCCCTTCTGGGAATTTGATCGTCCGATGGGACTTTATACAACATCAGAACGTTTCTACCTCGCCACTCGCTATCAAATTTGGCGATTTGAAAACGTTCTGGAAACCGGGGAACTTTTACAAGACAAATACGATCGCCTCTACGTTCCTCGCATTGCCTATACCACCGGAGATTTAGACACTCACGACCTAATCGCTGACCCCCAGGGTAATATCATTTTTGCCAATACCGAATATAGCTGTGTCGCCACCCTCCACCCCCAACACAGCTTTGCGCCCCTGTGGAAACCCAATTTTATCAGCAAACTCGCCCCCGAGGATCGCTGTCACCTCAACGGGTTAGCTGCCGTTAACGGTGTGCCCCGGTATGTTACTGCGGTGAGTCGTTCCGATGTCGCATCCGGTTGGCGACATCGACGGGGTGATGGGGGAGTTGTGATTGATATTCAAACCAACGATATCATCGCCAGTGGTTTATCGATGCCTCACTCCCCTCGATGGTATCAAGGTAAATTATGGTTAATCAACTCAGGAACCGGAGATTTTGGCTATATTGAAAACGGTGAATTTATCCCCGTTACCTTCTGTCCTGGTTACGGACGCGGGTTAGCTTTTGTCGGTGATTTTGCGGTTGTCGGTTTATCCAAACCCAGGGATTATCATTTTTCGGGTTTATTAATCGGAGAAAGACTCCAACAGAAAGAAGCGGAAGCCCGTTGTGGTATCCTAATTATTAACTTAAAAACAGGGGATATTGTCGAGTGGCTAGATATGGATACGGAAGCCACAGAACTCTATGATGTTGCTATTTTACCCCAAGTTAGATGTCCGATGTCTTTGGGGTTTAAAAGCGGAAATATTAGTAAATTAGTGACTATTGGTA
>NZ_JAFLQW010000438.1 GCF_017313335.1 Phormidium pseudopriestleyi FRX01
ATGTAGGGTTTTGGTCTCCAAACCCTTTCCGGTGATGTAGGGTTTTGGTCTCCAAACCCTTTCCGGTGATGTAGGGTTTTGGTCTCCAAACCCTCTGTAGTGGCTAGATCCTTCCTCTAGGTTTTGCTAGAATCAAACAGCCCTACCTGGGATGGGGGGAGTAAGAAAGATTCATAACAAGATTGTTGAAAATTTGAAAAATAGTATAACCTGAGACGATCCAACCCAGGGAAGCGATCGCCTCGTTTCTGGTACTCCCGAATAAATTCCCTTCAGAGCTTTTCTTAAGTATAATAAATTAGCGGTTAAAGTTTATTCGGGCTGACGCACAGACGCTATTTTTAGGGAAAACTTTCATCCCACCAATTCTCTAAAAGCCAAGAATAAAGCAGTTGCATAAGTCCGGTTTATCGGTGTTATCCTGGGAGCCTATGCTCTGGCCGGACTTACGGAGCGATGCGATCGCCAGTAGAGGCAATTATGAAAAAACCCATATTTAAACGAGGTCAATTTCATGCTGATGCGGAAGTCCTAACTCTGGGTTAAATCTGATCGTTGCCCTCGCCTTAACTCTTCTATAGCAATCCTAAATAATTTATGACATAATCCGCTCCCCTCTCCCCCTTTGGGCCGCCGACGAGAAAGGGGTGAGGGCATTCCACAACTGATAAAGGATCGGATATATAAGTAGAACCTCTTATCGGTTCCATCTTATCGATACTATCAGTCTAGTTCGTAGTATCAGTTAAATGCGATCGGTTTAACTCCTTCATAAGTATAACAACTTAAGGGGTCAGCCTTATTGATACTATCAGTCTAGTTCATACCCGGGGTTAAATCAGCTCGTCACGACTACCATAACCCTTGTAGTGGGCTTCTTCGGCTTATTTTCGGCTTTCTATTATGGTGGTTGAGCGGTTTTCACCTAGACAGAGAAACCAGAAGAAATCCTTATATAGCAGCTCCTTTATCAGTTGTGGAATCCCCTCACCCCCAACCCCCTTCGACCCTTCGACCGGCTCAGGGCTCAGGGCTCAGGGCTCAGGGCTCAGGACAGGCCTCTCCCAAAGGGGGAGAGGGGAGCGGATTATGTCATAAATCATTTAGGATTGCTATAGCCACTATTTAATATTAATTTAAACTTTGATGGAAATAATCGATCCACTTATCCTATAACTGTAGTAAACTTACGTTTAACCGATTCCCGGCAGAGTAACGAGCGATAGATAGAGCTTGTCGGTCCTCCCCACTTGTCAATCCTGAGAAACAGAACTGACAAACCGAGTTAACAGACACAAGAGAAACACGGTAGGGCTGGTAGCCTCGCGCTCTAAAGATGCTATGTGGAAAGCCCACACGAGCGGTTTTAACCGCCTACACTGTAGTCTAACCATGATGAGGGTCGTTAATGTAGCGCTCTATCGCATTTTTCTGCAAAACTCTACTCTTATAGAGTATCATTAGGCAAAGGCAAGTTTTCTGGACAATGATGTGCTACCCAAATTCGGTGAAAAACCGGCAACAGTGGCAGTAAGCCCGGAAAACGTGTAAAGCGTGGATTGTTTAGAACTGGAACGTTTGGATATATCAATGCGGGCTGTAATGGCGCGCGTCATATCCTTCGCCAGCTAAACGTAAAGGGAAAGTTCAAATTAGATTTGAGCGGACTTATTAGAGGCACTTTGAGCAGCGCCCATCAGAATTAGGCTTTGGTCTAAGGCTGTGCAAGAATCCCCATGTCTTTAGACATCGGGAGTGTCAATTCATTCTTTCTTTCGGCAAAAGCATCTCTCGAATTTGCTGGGAATCAAAGATCCTCAAATTCACGGTTTCACCCTTAGCAACAAAAGCGCATCCTCGATTCCATGCGGCATCGTATTGGCATGGGGAGCGTTGTAGGAGATTCTATGTCTAATTTTTCCGATCCAGTCTCACGACGTAAGTTTCTTCTCACCGCTGGAGCTTCCGCTGTAGGTTCAGTATTTCTCAAAGGCTGTTTGGGCAATCCTCCGGAACCCCCCGGGACCAGAACTAGCACTACAACCCAAATTCCAGCGGTGAATGTCAACGCCGCCGATGCGCCAGAAACGACTCAAATCAAGCTGGGATATATTCCGATTGTGGAAGCCTCTCCCCTAATCATTGCGCAAGAAAAAGGCTTCTTTGCTAAATATGGGATGACTGATGTAGAGGTTTCCAAACAAGCAAGCTGGGGGGCAGCCCGGGATAACGTAGAAATCGGTTCGGCAGGAGGTGGTATTGATGGCGGACAATGGCAGATGCCGATGCCGCATTTGATTTCTGAAGGACTGATCACCAAAGGAAATCAAAAAGTGCCGATGTATCTATTGGCGCAGTTGAATACTCATGGGAATGGAATTGCGATCGCCAATATGCATTTGGGTAAAGGAATCGGACTGGATATCACCCCAGCGCGAGACTACATTCTCAGCCTCAAAGATACAGGGGCTCCGTTTAAAGCGGCTCATACATTCCCGAAAGTCAACCAAGATTTTTGGATTCGCTATTGGTTAGGTGCTGGTGGTATCGATCCAGATAACGATATCGATTTGTTGGCGGTCCCCTCGGCACAAACCGTGGCAAACATGAAAACTGGCTCAATGGATGCCTTCAGTACCGGAGATCCTTGGCCGTACAGAATTGTCGCCGATAATATTGGCTTTATGGCGGCATTAACCGCAGAAATTTGGAAATACCATCCCGAAGAATATTTGGCGATTAGAGCCGATTGGGCAGACCAACATCCCAAAGCCACAAAAGCATTATTAAAAGCAGTCCTCGAAGCGCAACAGTGGTGCGATATCCGGGAAAACCGCGAAGAACTCTCGGCCATTGTGTCCAAAGCGGGATACTTCAACGTGCCCCAAGCCCTACTTATTCCTCCGTATAAAGGAGAGTACAAAAAGGGTGATAATCAACCCGATATCAACGATACGAACATGGGACCGTTGTATTGGAAAGACGAAATTGGGAGCGTCTCCTATCCTTACAAGAGCCACGATCTATGGTTTCTCACAGAAAGCGTTCGCTGGGGCTTTTTGCCACCGGAGACATTAGGGAATGCTAAGACGATTATTGATAAAGTCAATCGCGAAGACCTTTGGCGGGAAGCTGCT
Source organism: Phormidium pseudopriestleyi FRX01 (assembly GCF_017313335.1). Taxonomy (GTDB): domain Bacteria; phylum Cyanobacteriota; class Cyanobacteriia; order Cyanobacteriales; family Laspinemataceae; genus Laspinema; species Laspinema pseudopriestleyi. The sequence goes on from NZ_JAFLQW010000438.1 coordinate 3,138, forward strand.
GCAGACATTGGGGTGCCAGCCAGCGACATTCCGACTAACACCTCCCGAGGCATTGAAAAGTTTTTTGATGGGAAAGAATTCGATCCGGAAAATCCCCAGGCTTATCTCGATAGTTTGGTGATTAAACGCATCTAGTTTTGGGGGGGCTAATTGAAGCAATTCATTGAAAAATGGACAATTAGCAGGTAGTTTTCGACCGATTAAATAGGAAGAGAGAGTTTTGAGATGACGGCCAATATTGAAAGACCATCAACTGGATTTAATTTCCAAAAAGCGATCGCAACGTTCTGGAAAAAAAACTCCAAAGAAGTGATACCCCCGGTGATCGCCATCTTCATTTTCCTCGCCGTGTGGCAGCTATTGGCTGTGGTGGGACTGACCAAACTACCCGGACCGCTGGAAATATTTACGAACGAACGGACCCGAGTTTATTTGATGTATCCCTGGTTCGATCGCGGAGGAATAGACAAGGGTCTGTTTTGGCAAACGTTTTAAAGTTTAAAACGGGTTATAATTGGGTATTCGTTAGCTGCGGTAGTCGGGATTAGCGTCGGAATTTTAATTGGCCTCAATCCATTGATTAATAAAGCCTTAGATCCCCTCTTCCAGTTTCTAAGGACCGTGCCGCCTTTGGCCTGGGTTCCCCTTTCTCTGGCCGCCTTACAACAAAACGCACCGGCTGCACTTTTTGTAATTTTCATTACAGCAATCTGGCCGATTTTGATTAATACTGCAGTAGGTGTGCAGCAAATTCCCCAGGATTACATCAATGTTCGCAAAGTCTTGCAATTGTCGAACAAAACCTTTTTCTTTAAGATTTTGATTCCCTCAGCCCTACCCTATATTTTTACGGGATTGAGAATTGCGATCGGGTTGGCATGGTTAGCAATTATTGCTGCGGAAATTGTCATGTCAGGGATTGTAAAAAACTACGAGCCCGAAAAACCGTGGCGATCGCCCGTCACGGATTGGAAAAAGTCAACCTGGAAATAGGCTTCGTCCCCCTGAGTGCCTGCGCCCCCCTAGCAGTCGCCAACGAACTGGGTTTCTTCCCCAAACACGGACTCGATGAAGTCACCCTCGTGCGCGAAACCAGTTGGCGCGGGATCGTCGATGGCATGGTCGGTGGCTACCTCGATGCCGCGCAAATGCCCTCCGGAATGCCCCTGTGGTTAACCCTGGGCGGCCATGAAAACCGACCCCTCCCCCCTAGTCAGCGCTCTAACCATGACCCGCAACGGCAATGCCATCACCCTGTGCAAGCGCTTCTACGATCGCGGGATATACACTCTGTCCGATTTTAAAGCCTACCTCCAAGAATCCCCCCAATTGCAGCATCCCATGGGCATGGTGCATCCCTCCTCTATCCACAATTTGCTCCTGCGCTACTGGTTAGCCTCCGGTGGCATTGACCCCGATTTCGATGTCTCACTCAAAACCATCCCCCCAGCGCAAATGGTGGTGGATCTGCAAGCGGGAACCATCGATGGATTCTGCGTGGGAGAACCTTGGAACCAACGGGCCGCAATGGAAGGCGTCGGCTTTACCATCGCCACAGACTTGGAAATTTGGCCGGGACACCCCGGCAAAGTCCTCGGCGTGCGCGAAGATTGGGCGAACGCTTATCCCAACACTCACATCGCCTTAGTCAAAGCCCTCCTGGAAGCCTGTCAATACTGTGCGGATCCCGAAAACTCAGAAGAAGTCCGCGAGATTGTTGCCAGTCGGGAATACGTCAATACCAAGGAAGAATATATTTTACTGGGCAATCCCAACTCCGATACCTGTAGCTTAGATCCGAAAACCGCTGAGTATGCTCATCATATATTTCACGGGCCCGGGGTGAATCGCCCCAGTCGTACCGAGCATTTATGGCACATGACTCAGATGGCTCGTTGGGGTGATACGCCATTCCCGCGCAACTGGTTGGAAATCCTGGAACGAGTCTGTCGCGTCAGTGTGTTCAGCACAGCCGCCCGTGAGCTAGGCGTCCTCGATACTAAATATATTTGATGCAAACTAAAGGTTATGAACTGCATCATTCGACCGATCATATCAAAAGATAAGCTGTTTCTCTGGGAAATGTTGTACCAGGCACTTCATGTTCCCGAAGGGCAATCTGCGCCGCCTCGTGAGGTTATTCGCCTTCCTGAACTCGCGCGTTATAGCGGTTCGGTGGACTCATTCGCGTACAGTAACAGCAATGAGCAAACCAATTGCGAATATCTTGTTGAGTGACTTGCTGCATTGCTTCTGTAATACCAATAACTAAATCTTCATAGTTTCTAGGTTGAAATTTTTTGAGGATTTCTTTTGATTTTGACCAAAAATTTTCAATCGGAGAAAATTCTGGAGAATAAGGAGAGAGGTAGATAAGTTTTGCTCCAGCTTCTTGAATAGCTTCTTCAACTATCTGGGGGAGCATCTCAGTTTTGCCGCCCTCACCCTAAATCCCTCTCCCAAAGGGGGAGAGGGACTGAGGGTGAGGGCTTCTCCCTTTTTTGGAGAATGGGGCTCCGGGGGATGAGGGCAGACTGTCCAAACATCGGATGCACCCGACGAAACTGGGTTGGTTTATCGATCCACAAGACCGATTAATGATGGTATTTAGCGGCGATCGCCTACCCAGCATTAAAGCAGAATCGGATATTCTGCCTGTTTTAAGCAGTTTTACAGATTGGGAATTATCCGTTAATCAAGTTTTTGAGTTATTAAGTTTTTAAAGCTATAAAATCATCTCCAAAAGAGGGAAAATCCGGAAAAATGCCTTTCAAAGTATCACGCCGGATACATGATTGGCATTAGCTTGGCTTGAATCGCTGACGGATGAGACGATAGAGGATTAACCCAATAAACCAAACCAGGGCAAAGGGAAAGGCGACAATGCCACCGATAAAACACACCATCAGATGAAACTTGCCACGTTGCGCGAA
>NZ_JAFLQW010000596.1 GCF_017313335.1 Phormidium pseudopriestleyi FRX01
ACGCGCCATTACAGCCCGCATTGATATATCCAAACGTTCCAATTCTAAACAACCCACGCTTTACACGTTTTCTGCGCTTACTGCCACTGTTGCCGGTTTTTCACCGAATTTGGGTAGCGCATCATTGTCCAGAAAACTTGTCTCTGCCTAATGATATTCTATAAGGGTAGAGCATTGCAGAAAAATGCGATAGGCGGTTAAAACCGCTCGCGTGGGCTTTCCACCTCGCTTCTTTAGAGCGCGAGGCTACCAGCCCTACCGTGTTTCTCTTGTGTCCTTGAGCGGTGAAGGCATGAGTTGAGCTTCATCGGACCACCCCAGTTTGACGATTCCCAGATAGACTCGTCGGGTCAACTCAGTTGACTCGACCCACCAAATTCTCACCGAAAAAATTAAAATAAGGCTGTTGCAGCTCAGGGAGGGGGAAACTTGATGTTTAGAAAAAAGCAAAGATCCAACAAGGTAACGATAGCCGTTGGCATCGGGCTATGGATTGTGTTAATCGGTGCTGCTGTACCCATGAAGAAATGGATTGAATGGAGTCAGAACACTCCAAAAATGCTGACACTTGGGGGAAAGCTCAGTCACCAGTCTGCGGTGAAACCTTTGGCGCTGATGCCGGAGGAGCAAAGAGCGAGTCAGTTAGAACAGTTGGCGATCGATGGCAAGGGTCTCGATCGCGCCCAAGCTCGTTATCTGTTAGCCAACGATTTACTCGAACAAGGGCAGGCAGCACAGGCCCTGGAATGGCTCCAAGACTTAGAAAACGACTATGATCTGCTCGCCCCCTACATTTTGTTTAAACGCGCCCAGGGGTATGAACTGACGAGCAATTCAGCCCAAGCGCGGGAAACTTGGACAGAATTGCTGGCAACGTATCCCGATTCTCCGGTGGTGGTTGAAGCACTCTACGCCTTGGGTGCAAGCAACCCCCAATATTGGGACCAGGCCCTGGAGAAATTCCCAGCTCACCCCAAGAGTATGGAAATCGCTCAAACCCGCTTAAAAGAAAATCCGAATGGCCTGGATTTATTATTGCCGATCGCCAACCACGGCTTTTACCTAGACAATTACAAATCCTATCTGGAAAAACTGGGCCGTCAACATCGCGATCGCCTCACGGCAGAAAATTGGGATGCGATCGCCTTTGGCTATTGGGAAAAACAAGACTATGGCAAAGGCGGAGAAGCCTACGCTTTCGCCACCTGGAACCCCCTGAGCGCTTATCGTCTCGGCAGAGGACGTCAGCTCTCTGGTGATAACAGCGGGGCCATCTTAGCCTACAAACGACTCTTCGTAGACTTTCCCGACAGCGAAGAAGCCAGCATGGGGTTAGAGCGACTGATCACCTTGGTCGAACCCAAAGAAGCCCTAACTTATATCGATGAACTGATTAACCGCTTTCCCAACAAAGCCGGAGAAGCCTTCTTCGCACGCTCAAAAGTCCTGGATGAACTGGGAAGCCTCAGTGCAGGCAAAGAAGCCCGGGACAAGTTGCTCAGTGAGTATAGCAATTCCAAAGGCGCCGCCGAACTGCGATGGAGTTTAGCCCAACAAAGTGTCGCGATCAGCAAGTTCGAGGAAGCGCGGAAGTGGGCTTTGGAAATCCTTCAGGAAAACCCCGATAGCGAACTGGCTCCGGAAGCGGGGTTCTGGGCCGGAAAGTGGGCGCAGCGCCTGGGGTTGAGCAAGGAAGCTCGCCAAACCTACGAAGAGGTTTTGTTTAACCATACAGAATCCTACTATGCTTGGCGATCTGCCGTGTTATTAGGATGGGATGTGGGTGACTTCACCAATGTCAGGGCCCTGACTCCGGCGATCGTCGCTCAAACCGAACGGGTTGAAATCCCAGCCGGATCCAAGCTCCTCAAAGAACTATACCTCCTCGGCCAAGACCAAGATGCCTGGACCCTCTGGCAGGTCGAATTTACCAATCGCCGAGAACCCTCAGTCCCTGAGCAGTTTACCGATGGGTTGATTCGCCTTGGGGTTGGAGATAATCTGGATGGAATTTTTATGTTGTCCAGTCTGCGGTGGCGAGACAAACCCGAGGACCAAGAGCAGTACAAACAAATCAAGGCACAACCTCATTATTGGGAAGCGCTTTATCCCTTTCCTTATGTTGACCTGATCCAGAATGCCGCTCAGGAACAACAAATGAATCCCTTGTTAGTAACGGCATTAATGCGCCAAGAGTCCCGATTTATGCCAAAAATTCGGTCTTCCGTGGGTGCAGTCGGGTTGATGCAGGTTATGCCCGAAACCGGGTCCTGGGCAGCGCAGAACATGGGACTCAAAAATCACAATCTAGAAGACCCGGTGGATAATATTAACATCGGGACTTGGTATCTAGATTTTACTCATGGGCAGTATAAAGATAACTCAATGTTAGCCGTGGCGAGTTACAATGCCGGCCCTGCTAATGTAGCCTCCTGGATCGAACGATTTGGATTTAACGATCCCGATGAGTTCGCTACCCAGATTCCTTTCCCCGAAACCCAAGGTTACGTCAAGTACGTTTTTGAGAACTACTGGAATTATCTGCGGCTATACAGCCCCGAAATTGCCAAGAAACTCGGACAATAACTCTCCCCCCCAGTTCTTGAGGTAACCGAACCTCGAACCCGGCAAATCTTACCCTGTGGACAACCAACCGGCAAGATTTGGGGCGATCGCCCTTTTAGAAAAAAAATGGGATCGGGAAATATACGGATGTCCAAACTCCTCAAAACGGGCTAACTTAATGATGGAGAATCGACTCAAGAGCGGCTACTTATGATATTGGAGTCTTTAGGCTGTGCAAAAATTGCTGGTGAGTTAGCCGCGCTAATGCAGCAAAAAGTGACGGGGACATGGCTCGTTGTCGCTCAAGAATGCACTCGCTCTTCCCAGCCCCCGGATCCAGGGCCTCAGCCCCTTCGCAGTCGCCCCCCGGGGCGACCGAATCAGTCCTCGGGGAAAGACCGCTTGACCCGAACGAGTGATAGTGCTTCCCCCACAGTTGGTCAAGGTCAGGCTCCACCATGCCGTCCTTGCTCGGGGGAACGCCAGTGGCGATTTTACCTCGTCATGGGCCGGTTAGTCTACATTACTGAAAGTGTTCACCGGGTCCGGCGGTGGTCCAGGGCGTTGCGACAACACTGCCCCAAGTTCGTTGTCGATCCCAAAGATGTGGCCCAGGGAGAACCCTGGGAATTTCAACTCCTGAAACCGGGAATGGACCAACATCTGCTCAGTCCCACTCATGCCAAAGCCCTCATTCGCACGAGTAGTTTAGAAGCCTTATTCAACCTGGCCAGCTATGCCAAAATTAGCACCCATTGGCACCCCCTGCCCCTGGAGTCTTTACAGATCCCCAGTAACATCGCCCTATCCGCCTTGGATGTGGCCCAGGTGTTTCAGAAGGCCGAACAGCTCTGGGAACAGTGGGAACAACTCGGGTTACACTACATTAGCCCAGACTTTTCCCCGGTATTAAGCCATCCCACTCAGCTCAAACAACAAGTCAGTTCCCAATCATTTTTGACCCTCAACACCCTCTTCAACGGTGAAAATACGATTTGGGACCTGGCGATCGAGCGCAAGCAATCCATCGTGGGTGTGACCCGAACTTTACATCATTTCGTAGAACAGGGTAAAATCTCTCTACAAACGGTCTCCGATTGGCCTTCCCCTCTGGAACAGTGGCGCATCGTTCGGGCGGCGGTAGCCCCCAAAAAACCCTTGATTGCTTGTATTGATGATAGTCCCCTGGTTTCAGAGGTCCTCGCTCGGATCCTCCAACCTGCCGGTTACGATACGATCGCCATTCAGGACCCCATGCAAGGGGTGGCCATCCTCTCAGAGAAAAAGCCGGATTTTATCTTTTTAGATCTGGTTATGCCCCAGACAAATGGCTACAATCTTTGCAATTTTTTACGTCAAAGCAACCTATTTCGCGAGACCCCGATTGTCATCCTCACCAGTCAGGATGGCATTATTGACCGCACAAGGGCCAAATTAAATGGGGCTTCAGATTTTCTCAGTAAGCCCCCCGAGGCGGACAAGGTGCTGCAAATGGTTGAAAAATACCTGAAGTGTTCCGAACTCCCGAACCCCCTCCCTGATATGGGTTTTCCGGCGCTGGCATAACGCATTCCCCGGGCGATCGCCCCAGGGGTCCTCGGGCTCCTAATTACCACTCACCCCTCAACTTCAGGGTTTCTTGTGATCTACCGCGCGATTCATGGACCCAGACTCCCGTCTCGGAACCCGCGATCGCCTCCAGGCTCAATTTGGGTCTGGCACGAATCCCCAGAAAACAGCTATAACAATAGAATAGGGTCTGTACTAAACTGAACTGAACTGAACTGATACCTGATCGTTTTAACTTCATCTTGTCCCTGCTCATCCGAGCCAATCCCGAGCAAAATGGGAATGGGTTTTTGTGAATCGAAGGCGATCGCAACCTACCCCGGCGTTTCATTGCGATCGCGCCCCTCCCCCCTGAACCCAGTTTTGAGGAATGCTACCCCCTAGACGGCCCGCTTTCCTCCCATTCCTGGTATTCGCCTTTCTTCAGACTGCGTTCTACAACCCTAGCTTGCCTCTCAAAGTTTCTATAAATAAATGAGTGAAGTTTTAATACAACTTTTTGTCCAACTGATTTCTGACTATACGGGTTTGCGAATCAGGACTCAAGACCGAGAGGCTTTATGTCGTAAACTTGGGTCTCGGATACGCACCCTTAAATTATCCTCCCCCGAAGATTATTATAAATTACTAGAGGGAGGTATCGACCCAAATAATTCCTTTTCAGGAATCGCCGCTCAAGGAGAATGGAGAGAACTAATCACCCTCTTAACCACGGGTGAAAGTTATTTTTTTCGAGATAGTGGTCAATTTTGGCTCCTTGAAAATGTCCTTTTACCGGAACTGATTGCGGATCAACGACAAATTAGTAGATCCGCTGGAAACGCCAAACCCTCCCTGCGGATTTGGAGTGCTGGATGTTCCACCGGAGAAGAACCCTACTCTCTGGCAATTCTGCTCACTCAACTGATTCCCGACTGGGAAAACTGGAATCTTTTTATCTTAGGAACGGATATTAATCACGAGTCGATTTCTCAAGCGCAACAAGGACTATATAGCCCTTGGTCATTTCGGATGATAGAACCTGAGCGCCTGCCCCAATATTTCCAGCAACGCAAAAACCAATGGAAAGTCGAAGAAAAATATCGCCGGTTAGTCACGTTTCGGGTGGGTAATTTAGCCCGCGATCGCTTTCCTGATTTGACAGGTGATCTCGCTCATCTAGATTTAATTATCTGTCGAAATGTCTTTGTCTATTTTGAATACGAGGTGATTGGTGAAATTTTAGGAAAATTTGCCAAAACCCTCCGACCCGGTGGATACTTGATGACGGCTCATGCCGAACTTCACGGGCAGAATTTGGAACAGTTTACCCCAAAAGTTTTTGCCCAGTCTGTGGTTTATCAATGCCGAGATAACTCTTCCGTCAATATCCCCGTCTCTCCCTATCAAGGGTATAACCTCCCTTCATCCTTCCCCTTACCTTCCTCCTCCGGTAGCGCCACCCCTCCGAAGTTCGAGCCAGTTAAAAACAATATACCCCGGCATAGATACCAACCGCCACGCTATCAGTCTAGCACATCTTCCCCCGACCTGACTCTTAAAAACTCTGACATCAGTGTGCTATTGCAAAAGGCTGAAACCCTCTTTAATGCGGACCGCTTAGACGAATCACTCCAGACCTTCCAAGATATTGTTCGATTGCAGCCTCGACATTTTCAAGCCTATTATCTGATTGCTAAAATTTATGCTAACCTAGGAAACTATCATCAAGCCGAACGCTATTGTCAACAAGCTATCTCCATTGATGCATTGTCGGTTCAACCTTACTACATCATGGCTCATATTGCTGAGGAAAAAGGAGAGTTGGATCGGGCCAAATATTGGTTAAAGCGAATTCTTTATTTAGCGCCGCTCTCTCTATCAGCTTATCTAGAACTAGGCGCAATTTATGAACGAGAATCTGACCTAAAAAGAGCGAATAAAATGCGGAGAACTGCCTTA
>NZ_JAFLQW010000173.1 GCF_017313335.1 Phormidium pseudopriestleyi FRX01
GCACAGACTAATTATACCATGGATTTGGTTAACTACGTACCTACGTTCACCCACCTTATATCCCACGGCTAAAGCACATGGGTTTTACGGTGCTTTCTATAATAGACAAGGACGGGGACGATCGCGGTTAGGGTGGGACTGACTCCCAAAAATCCCCAACTGCGATCGCCCCTGAAAACTCCGGTACCAAATTCATAGGTTTGAGCCGCCACAAGAATGGTTAGGATGGACATAACTAGAACGTCTTAATCTAAACCGATCGGAGAATGCTTGTGGATCTCAGTAGCCTTCAGAATTGGCTAGACAATACATCCTTCTGCGTCCTATTCATTACCCTGTTGTTGTATTGGATAGGTGCAGCATTTCCGGGAATTCCCGCTTTGTGGTCCTTGGGTACCAGTGGCATGGCGATCGCCAATCTCTGCATCGCCACCCTACTCGGCGCACGTTGGATCGAAGCGGGGTATTTTCCCTTAAGTAACCTCTATGAATCCCTCTTTTTCCTCGTCTGGGGAATTACCACGATTCATCTAATCGCGGAAAATATGAGCCGCAGTCGGTTAGTGGGGGTTGCCACTTCCCCGGTGGCAATGGCGATTACCGCCTTCGCCGCCCTCACGTTACCTGGGGAAATGCAGCAATCGGCACCCCTCGTCCCTGCCTTGAAATCCAACTGGTTAATGATGCACGTCAGCGTCATGATGCTCAGTTATGCCACTCTGATGGTGGGTTCCCTGCTGGCGATCGCCTTCTTAGTCGTGACAAGGGGTCAAAATATCCAACTGCGCGGGAGTTCCATTGGGAATGGGTCCTATCGCAGCGATCGCTACCGCCTCCATCGTGCAGGAACCCCCATCCCCGCCGTCGAAGGTCCTGCCGTCACCCCTGAACTTGCCATCGGATTCTCCAGTGAGAACAACGGCAAGGGTCTTGCTGGAAACATAGCCGTTCTTGACGTTGTGCAAACCCAAACCCAACCGGCTACCGAAACCCTTGCTGTAGCCCTTTCTCCCCAACGCCTCACCCTCGCCGACACCCTGGATAACATCAGTTATCGGATTATCGGATTAGGGTTTCCCCTCCTCACCATTGGCATCATCGCCGGTGGAGTTTGGGCAAACGAAGCATGGGGTTCCTACTGGAGTTGGGACCCGAAAGAAACCTGGGCATTAATTACTTGGTTAGTCTTTGCTGCTTACCTCCATTCCCGCATTACCCGAGGTTGGCAAGGACGAAAACCAGCAATTTTAGCCGCCGCTGGATTTGTCGTAGTCTGGATCTGTTATCTTGGGGTCAATCTTTTGGGTAAAGGGTTGCATTCCTACGGTTGGTTTTTCTAAACCCTCAACACAAAGTGGTTATGGGGGTTCATTCGGAGTAGTGCGTAAAGGGCGATCGCCCTTTACACGAAAACTGAATATCAACCCCATAACCGCAGCCGGGAAACTGTCAAATTAATAGAACGCGGAGATAGAAATGGATCAGCGATTTGAGACGCTCGGAAACGAAGACGTCCTGTCTACCAGTGGCAGCAATCTGATGTTTCAATGCACCTTCAAAGTCAGTGAACTCATGGATTTGTTGCAAACCAAATTAGAAGAAGAAAGTTTGTTTACCGAGGGCTTAGAATGTGAAGTGTTAAGTCCAGGCAAATACTGGCAACGGGGAAAAGTTCAACTGCGTCTTGAATTTTGTCCAGAAGACAGTAACCCGGTTCAAAATCATCTCAGCGGTTTTTCTGAACCTTCCACCATTCAGCCGGAATAATTGGCAATTCTTGTTCCATCATCTTAGCTGGGAAAAAAATCTGGTATTGGCTAAGGTTATATAGCAGATATTCGCTCGATTTTCTTATCCAATCTGAACTCAGCAAGACAACCTATTTGGGTGCGTTACACTACCTGAACGCACCCTATTTCATGGAAAATTTCATCAACCTCACCTCACTATTTTGCGTATCCTACAAGGAGGAATAAAACCGTGGATGAAAGCTGGATAATCTTGAATCCAGAAGAGGATGTAATTTCTCAACAATTCAATTCCGAAAATCAAATTGAGGATTGGCCCTTGAATTTTACGGGTATCCAAATCCTTGATCACCTGCGAGAGCAACTGAGTGAGGACGAGCAAGCTTTTATCGATGGGTTTGAGTGTAAAGTCCTCCAACCGGGGAAAAAATGGCAGACTGGAAAAATTAGAATCAGTGTCGAATTTTGCCCGGATAACCCCAGCGAACCAGATTCACCCCTGGATGATATTCGGAAAATGGACCCTTAGAATCAAGCCGAAGTTACGCTAATAAAAGGAGATTTAGTCAAAGATTAAATAATTGTCAACCCCTGGCGGATTCTAAATTTGATTGCATCTCCTTAGTTTGCTGAAGCCAAATCAGGAGATGCAACGAAGAAAAATAAACGATAAACCTCATAAAAGGAGAAAAAAAACATGGATAATAAATGGATAAGTTTGGATTTAGAAGCTGATGTAATTTCTCAACAATCAAATCAGAATAAAATGAGTTTGCCCGATTTTTTTACCCTGGCAAAGCTGCTTGAATACTGGCAGCGTCAAACTGGCGGGCCATTAAAAGACTTTTTTCTCAATGGGTGGGAATGTAAAGTTCTCCAACCTGGAAAAGGATGGCAAACTGGAAAAATGAAAATCCATATAGAATTTTATCCCGATCGCCCCACAGAACCGGAATCTCCACTGGATGACATTCGGAAAATGGATAATTAAGATAAACAACCGATGCTCAATCACCCATGACTCAATGGACTCCTCTCCATGTGAAACTCCATCGCACCTTGCGACAACGCGGGTTATTGTTACCGGGCGATCGCATTTTAATTGCCGTCTCCGGTGGACAAGATTCCCTCTGTTTAGCCCAATTGCTGTTAGATTTGCAGCCTAAATGGAATTGGCATCTGGCGATCGCCCATTGTGATCATCAGTGGCGTAGCGATTCTACCCCTAATGCCGAATATGTGGAAACTCTCACAAAACAGTGGCAGTTACCCTTTTTCCTCCAAACCGCTGGCACTGAACTCCTGCCTACAGAAGCTGGTGCGCGAGAATGGCGCTATCATGCCTTAAGCGCGATCGCCCAAGCAGAAGGCTATCCCACCCTCGTCACGGGTCACACCCAGAGCGATCGCTCTGAAACCCTCCTGTTTAACTTAATGCGGGGCACCGGGGCCGATGGATTACAAGCCCTTTCCTGGGACCGGCATCTCACTCCCACCCTCCGCCTGGTGCGTCCCCTCCTAGAAGTTAGCCGCCAACAAACCGGCACCTTTTGTCACCAGCGTGAGATAACAATTTGGGAAGACTCCACCAACCTGGACATCACTTATTCCCGTAACCGTATCCGTCAAGAGTTGCTTCCTTACCTCACTCAACAGTTTAACCCCAGTGTAGAGCAACATCTCGCACAAACTGCCGAACTCTTACGCGCTGATGTGGAGTACCTGGAAACTCAAGCGAGGGAACTGTTGGAACAA
>NZ_JAFLQW010000606.1 GCF_017313335.1 Phormidium pseudopriestleyi FRX01
AAACCTGATACGATTTATATCCTAGCAGGCATTAACGATTTGCGTCAAGGTAGACCGGATGCCAGCATAGCAGATAATATTTATTATACAGTACGGGAACTGCAACTAATTCACCCACCGGCTAAAGTGGTGGTGCAATCGATTTTACCCACCCGACTGGCGGCACTTCCTAATACCAGAATTCGTAAAATCAATCTCGAACTCGCGGCGATCGCCAAATCTGAAGGCGCAATCTATTTCGACCTCAATTCCAGCTTTACCAACGACGAAGATATGTTACGGCGCGAGTTAACCACGGATGGTATTCATTTGAGCCAAGAGGGATACCAACTCTGGCAAAAAGCACTGCATCAGATGGCATCTCGCTTAGACCTCAATCGGGGTACCCGATATCAGCAGTGGTTGCAAAGGTCTCCAAATTTTACCCTAGATGGCAAAACTTATACTTGGGTTTCCTATCAAGTTCAATCGGGAGACAGCTTACCGCAATTGTCCCAGAAAGCCTTTGGATTTGATACGTTTGAATACTGGGATTTAATTGCGTTGAAAAATAACTTGAGTTTTGAGGAAAAGTTGGGCAGGCGAACGATTTTGATTCCCCAAAATTTGGGGACATAATACTCTTGTCCAGTTCGCGGATCGTGCCGACTTGCTGTAGTAAAAACCCGCACCCTGTTCTATAAGCGTTTCGTTAGGAAAGGGTGCGGGTTTTTATATAGCAATCCTAAATGATTTATGACATCTTCAGCTCCCCTCTCCCCCTTTGGGAGAGGCCTGTCCTGAGCTTGTCGAAGGGGGTTGGGGGTGAGGGTATTCCACAACTGAGTTAGGACTGCTATAGACCTTTAAAAACCGGATTCCGGATGGACTCGTGCGTAAGCTTTCGTCACGAGGAACCTCGTCCCGTTAAACGCCATCTCGTGTCCTGGCTGGAGCCTTAGCCTAGGGCTTTGGCGACTTAAGCGCCTGGGTTTGTGGAGACAGATCCTCCACCGAGCACATTACTGGGCACAGCCCAGTAACGAGGGAAAAATCTTCACCCCGTTTAACGCTTTTAACAATCAAATGGTGCTATAAATAAGCAAGAGCTATTTAAAGTCAGTTAATGTCTTAAAATTTTAGAAAGCTATGAAAGGCGATTGCAAGCAAACATCGGGCAAATTATGCGGTCATTCTCGTGATAGCAATACGGCTAGTCAAAATCAACCCACTCTTGCTGATTGGGTGAATGATTATCTCGCTCATTTCGGAACTTGTTATCAAGCTCAAACCCAATGGTGGGGCGATCGCACTCTGACTTGGGATGCAGCCTTGGAAAGAGCTTGGCTTTCTCGATTTGCCGATGGAAAAATGCACCCCCATCAGCGCCGAGTCTCCTCTAAATTAGCAGAAGGATTGAACATATCTCGCCAAGATGGTAAGCGATCGCAGCAGTTTAAAACCTTTGAAGAACTTCATCACTGGATAGAGTCGGTGACTGCTCGCGTTAAAGGATTAGGAGAAACGACAGCTTACGATGTGGCTCAACGCTTGGGAATGTGGCTAAATTTAGCACCCGATTTAGTGTATCTTCATGCGGGTACGGCTGAAGGTGCAGCCCTTTTTAACATTACCGGAAAAACCACATTTTTAAGTGCTTTTCCTCCAGAAATACAAAAACTAGGAGCAACTCACACAGAAAACTTTTTGTGTATTTATAAGGATAACCTCAAGTGGTTATTTCACTAACTAAACAACTCAGTTTCAAAGGTTAAATTTTGGGGAAAGTTTTAAAAATTATGCCTGGAAAGAATCAAAAAACACCAGACAAGCGGTTTGTCAAAGTAAGTTATAGACTTCCGCGTTTCGTCACTTCAAGAGAAGATTACGATCCGATAGACACTGTTGCACTTTTGAGGATGGATGAGGATGATGAAATCCACTATTACGGCATCGATGAAGAAACTGGCGAAGAAGATGAAATATTATCCGATCAGGCTTGGACAGACTTCCATGATTTACTCATGCAAGGCGCGATGAGTCATGATATTATTCCTGCCTGTACTGCACGGTTAGAAGCCGATGGTTGGGAAGAAAGTGAATGTGATTTTGAAACTTTTAATGGCATCGTCTTCGATATTTGTCTGGAGTATGAAGATGATTTTCAGTCAAACCATGATTTATCCGGGGAACTCGAACGTCTACCGAAAACTCATGATGATTGGTTTCTTGAGTTGCTCGATTTGTGGCACCAGAGTAAGACTTTTATGTATGGAAAATTAGCCCAAAATGAGGAAAATGCAGAATTTTATCTTAATTTGCGTGATTTGGGTGACCGAGAGTTATCTTTCTCCTATAACGATGAATACATAATCGATTATATCAACGATGTGAAACGGGGTATAGAGAAGTTAAAGAATAAAAGCAAAAAGCAGCAACAACAAACCCAAGATGTTTGGCAAGAATCAATGAGCTATCTTATTGGTTTAACTCCTTATCGATAAAATAATCAACTCTTGAGGGATGGTTTAATTGAATTGACAAGCCTCTATCCAGAAGTCATGCCTAAAATTCTGACAGGAATAGCTGAGTATTTCAAAAATATGCCTTGTTTCTATACAAATGAAATTGAATACCGCGATTCCGTCCTCGAATTCATCCACCCAATTAATCAATCTGCTGGTTAGTTTAAGCACCAATCAATTGAGGGTTAAGTCTGGCTTTTAACGGTTTATAATATTTGGAGGTTGCGTGCAGCGAAACCCAACACCCGACAGTCAACACCAAAGCCAACTCGGGGAAAATCTCCCAACCTTAGAAAACCAATTGACTGCCGCCGAAG
>NZ_JAFLQW010000433.1 GCF_017313335.1 Phormidium pseudopriestleyi FRX01
GGGAACTGGATGGAGAATTTTAAGCCTTCCTTTAGGGGGAGAATTGGCACACTCTCAGCTTCTACCCAATGATAGAGTGCGAATATTAAACCTGCTGCTAACATGGATAACAACGTTCTCCTGTCAGGATTTACAGATATTTTAAGAGTCAACCCTCAATGTAGGGGCGATTCACAAATCGCCTGTACAAACATTAGAGGAAATGCGTAAGTCCTGCCGGTGGAATTTCGAGGGAGTAGTGACGGATAAACTCGACCCCTCGTGAAGCGTTGTAATCTAAATTAAGAGGACAAACTGATGACGGTAACACCGAAAAGACCCCCCCTTGGGCCAGAGATTTCCGTCGAACGAGTCCGAGAACATCATCACCAAGAATTAGAAGCGATCGCCCGGTATCGTCGGGCTACAAATTACCTGGCGGTGGCACAAATTTATCTCAAAGATAATGTTTTACTGGACCACCCGTTAAAACCGGAACATATTAAAGACCGATTACTAGGACATTGGGGAACCAGTCCTGGAATTAATCTGATTTATGCCCATTTAAACCGCCTGATTCGCCGATATGACGTGAATATGTTTCTGGTGACGGGACCGGGACATGGTGCACCGGCTAACTTAGCGAATCTCTATTTAGAAGGGTCACTGTTAGAGTATTATCCCGAATTAACCTTAGATAAATCGGGATTGGAAAAGTTTATCAAACAGTTTTCTTGGCCGGGAGGATTTCCCTCTCACTTATATCCAGGAATTCCCGGAACGATTCATGAAGGGGGAGAACTCGGATATGCTTTAGCGACCTCATTTGGCGCAGTCATGGACAATCCGGATTTAGTCGTCGCCTGTATTGTTGGGGATGGAGAAGCAGAAACCGGACCGACAGCAACGGCATGGCATAGCTACAAGTATATTGACCCTGCCGAGTCCGGGGCCGTTTTACCTATTTTACACTTAAATGGGTATAAAATATCCAGTGCCACGATTTATGGGACGATGAGTGATGAAGAACTGATGCATCTGTTTACCGGATATGGCTATCAAGTGAGAATCGTGGCGGATTCAGACCTAGATGCGGACCTCTATGGATCAATGGATTGGGCGTATCAAGAAATCAGCCGAATTCAACAAGCTGCGCGATCGGGCGATCGCATCTCCAAACCCCAGTGGCCCGTATTAATTCTGCGATCGCCTAAAGGCATGAGTGGGATTAAAGAAATGAACGGCAAACCCATCGAAGGTTCCTATCGATCTCATCAAGTTCCCGCCAAAAATGCCGCAACCGACGAGGGCGAATTGCAACAGTTAGAACAATGGTTGCAATCCTACCACATTGAAGAATTAATCGACGAATTGGGACGACCCAAACCCGAAATTATCGACCTTTGTCCCCAAGGCGATCGGCGCATGGGATGCAATCCTCATACCATTGGGGGGAAAATGCGCCAAGAGTTGAAACTGCCTAATATTTTTGACTTTGAAGTGGAGATCGAGCATTCACAAACCCATAACTGTTCTAGTCGAGGAGACAATCAGATTGGCAATACCTATCAACTCGGTAAATACCTCAAATCCGTTATTGAACATAACCCAGATAATTTCCGAATTTTTAGTCCCGACGAACTCGAATCCAATCGACTCACCCCCGTTTTAGAAGCCACCAATCGCGGCTATCAATGGCCCACAGATCCAGCCGATGAACATATTGGACCTCATAATGGACGAGTCTTAGAAATTCTCAGCGAACATACCTGTCAAGCCTGGTTACAAGGGTATTTACTCACCGGAAGGCATGGGTTATTTCCCTCTTATGAGGCATTTTTGGGCATTGTCACCACGATGATGGATCAATATGGCAAATTTATCAAATTATCCAAAGACTTCCCCTGGCGGTTGCCAGTCCCGTCCCTGAACTATCTGGAAAGTTCCACCTTATGGCGACAAGAACATAACGGATTTTCCCATCAAAATCCCGGATTTATTAATAGCGTCCTGGACGAACAAGCCGAATCAGCCCGAGTTTATTTACCCCCAGATGCCAACTGTGCCATCAGTACCCTAGACCACTGTTTGCAGAGTAACGGGTATATTAATTTGGTGATTGTTAATAAGAATCCCATGCCCCAATGGTTGTCCATGTCCGAGGCAGTCGCCCATTGTCGCGCCGGGGCTTCCGTCTGGCGTTGGGCCAGTATTGATGATGGTGTCAATCCGGATATTGTCCTCGTGGGAATTGGCGATGTGATGATGGTGGAAGTGTTAGCAGCAGCCCATATTTTACGGTCGCAATTGCCCGAATTGCGGGTCCGCGTGGTGAATGTTACCGACTTGCTAATTCTGGAAGAAAAATCCACCCATCCCCACGGATTGGATGCAGATATGTTTGATGCTTTGTTCACTAGCGATCGCCCAGTTATTGTCAACTTTCATGGATATCCATCTGTCGTCAAGCAATTAATCTTTGGACGTCCTAATGTTCGCCGCTTCCAGATTAATGGATACCAGGAAGAAGGAACAACAACTACCCCCTTTGATATGCTAGTCCGCAATCATGCCAGTCGCTATCATTTAATCATGCAAGCGATTCGATTAGCGGCTGCCTATAATCCCCGGGTTGCTGCCCAAGCAAATGAACGAGTCAGTCAATATGAATATGTTCTCGCCGCCCACCGAGGATATATTCAAGAAAAAGGCACTGACCCCGATGAGATTATGAATTGGCAGTGGTGTTAATGACCCGATGAAACGCCATTAATTAGAATCCGGTTGTCAAAGGTCTATAAAAACCCACACCCGTTAACGGTGGGTTTTCTTGAGACAACCGGATTTGGTATCAGGACAGGGATTTTTCCTGTTCTGACATGGGCATTAAATTTTAATCATAAAATCAGGATATTGTCAAGAAATAAACCATGAAAATATTAGTTTTAAATGCCGGTTCGAGTAGTCAAAAAAGTTACTTATATGAATTGAAAAAAGAGCCTTTTAATGAAATGAGTCCGCCCTTATGGGAAGCTAAAATCGATTGGGCTCGCCAGGAAGGAATCGCCGAAATTGAAGTAAAAAGCGGTAACCAAAAGTTAGCAGAAACTCGAACAAGCGAATCCCGGGAGAAAGCGATCGCCTCCTTATTAGACACCCTATGGCAGGGAAAAACCCAGGCGATCGCCGATCTATCAGAAATTGATGTCGTCGGACATCGGATCGTACATGGTGGAGAAAAATACCGCGAAGCAACGCTGATTACGCCCGAAGTGAAATCGGCGATCGCCCAGCTTGCCAAACTCGCCCCCGCCCATAATCTCGCCAATTTACAAGGCATCGAAGCGGTAGAAAAAATTCTCCCCAATGTGCCACAAATCGCCGTTTTTGATACTGCATTTCACGCCAATTTGCCCTTAGAAACCGTAGTTTATCCCCTACCTTATGATTGGTATCAGCAAGGAATTCGCCGCTATGGATTTCATGGAATTAGCTATCAATATGCCACTCAACGCACCGCTGAATTGTTAGACAAACCCTTGGAAAGTTTGCGAATGGTAGTCTGTCACTTGGGCAATGGTTGTTCTTTAGCTGCTATTAAAAACGGCAAATCCGTAGAAACTACAATGGGATTTACGCCCTTAGAAGGGTTAATGATGGGAACGCGATCGGGAAGTATTGATCCAGGGATTTTAATTCATCAGATGCGATCGCAACAATTCAAAGTAGACGAATTAGACACTATCCTCAATCGCGAATCCGGATTAAAAGGAGTATCGGGAGTTTCCTCAGATATGCGCGATATTCAGACTGCCATTGAAGACGGTAATAAACGAGCAAAATTAGCCTTTGATATCTATGTGCATCGACTGCGATCGCAGATTGGCGCAATGTTACCCATCCTCGGAGGTTTAGATACCTTAGTCTTTACCGGAGGCGTCGGAGAACATCATCCCAGGGTGCGATCGGCAGCTTGTGAGGGATTCGAGTTTTTAGGATTACACCTCCACCCCCACAAAAACCAGAATTCCCCCAAAGACGCCGATATTGCCACAACCGAATCGAAAGTGAGAGTCTTCGTCATCCAGGCGCAAGAAGATTGGACGATCGCCCGCGAATGTTGGCATTGCCTCACCGAAAACCGCAGTTAATATCAACAACTCCAGGAGTTCAAATTCCTGGCAGTTGTTGCCATCCCTACTTCGCTTCCATCCAATTCTCCCCCGCATGAATATCCACCACCAACGGAACCGAAAGCGGGACTGCCAGTTCCATTGTAGACTTAATTTTAGGTTGCAACTCCTCCCATTCATCCCGAGGAATTTCAAACACTAATTCATCATGAACTTGCAGCAATAACCGCGCTTGGTACGCCTTTAAAACCTCGTGCATTTTCACCATTGCTACCTTAATAATATCTGCACTCGACCCTTGAATTGGTGCATTAGCAGCCGCCCGCAAATTCTGAGAATCTTGCATTCCCATCTTCTTATTCAGCTTGTCTAAATCAATCGATTCCCAAGCGGTTCCTTTGAGTTGATTAAGACTGTCCCCTTGGAAGTCAAAATAGCGACGCCGCCCTAAAATCGTCTCTACATATCCGCGTGCGATCGCCTGTTTTTGCAACCCATTCAAACATTCAAAAACCTTGCCATAGCGTTCATAAAACCGCTTAATAAACAGCTTCCCCTCCTGAGAAGTTTTCCCGATCGCCCGCGCAAACCGTACCGAACCCATCCCATAAATCACCCCAAAATTAATCGTTTTCCCCATCCGCCTTTCTTCTGCCGTTATCGTCTCCTTCTCAAACAGCAATTGCGCCGTCACAGTATGCACATCTCGGTTATTTTGATACGCCTCAATCAACACAGGTTCTTGACTCAAATGCGCCAAAATCCGTAACTCAATTTGAGAATAATCTGCAGACACCAATAACCACCCAGTTTCCGGCAAAAATGCCGACCGAATTTGGCGCGAAAACTCGGTTCTAATCGGAATATTCTGCAAATTCGGATTAGAAGAAGACAATCGTCCCGTTGCCGTTGCCGCTTGATTAAAATTTGTATGCACTCGCTGGGTATCTTTTCGCACTATCTTGGGTAGTGCATCCACGTATGTTGATTTTAATTTCGCCAAAGTCCGATTTTCGATAATTAAATCCACCAGGGGATGTTCCCCTTGCAATCGTTCCAACACTGCCGCATCCGTCGAGTAACCCGTCTTAGTTTTGCGGGATTTACTAATCGGCAACTCTAATTTTTCAAACAAAATATAACTGAGTTGTTTAGGAGACCCCAAATTGAATTCTTCCCCCGCCTCTTGATACCCTTTGGTTTCTATTTCCTGCAATTGTGCCTCTAACTGCTGGGAGAAAGTCCCCAAATAGTCGCTATTAATTCTAATCCCCGTATATTCCATCTCTGCTAATACAGGTTCTAGGGGTTGTTCCACCTCTATCAGCAGTTGATGCAGTTTAGATTTATCCGCCAGTTCCTCTTGCATTTTCCCGACTAACTGATAGGTTGTAAACACATCTAACCCGCAATATTGGGCCGCTTTTGGAATAGCTAAATCGGCAATTGTTTTGCCTTTAGCAAGTCCTAAATTTTTATAACTTTCTGCGGTAACTTCTAAATACCGACTTGACACATCGGTGAGGTTATGCGTTGTTTCAGGATTAATCAAATAACTCGCCAGTAGGGTATCAAAGACCATTCCAGCCAGTTGAATTCCCTGACAGCGCAACACGAGACGGTCAAATTTGGCATTGTGCAAACATTTGGGATAGTCGCTACTTTCTAAAATAGGA
>NZ_JAFLQW010000378.1 GCF_017313335.1 Phormidium pseudopriestleyi FRX01
CAAGGGGAGGGGACCGTCGCTGAAGTTAATCGAAAGGCAAATCACCATTAGCCTAAAAACCCTACCGTTGTAAGGTTCCGGCTCCCCCTTCCCTCAGAGGGAAGGGGGCTGGGGGGTTAGGTCTCTCCCCATCTCCTCATCATCGCTGCTTCATCACCACCAGAGTAATATCATCAAACACCTTCTGTTCCCCAATAAACTCCCGCAACTCCTGAATCACCCCTTCCCGAATTGCCTCCGCCGACTCCTGCCAATGCTGCGACACCACCTCACAGAATCGGTCCATGCCATATAACTCTCCCGCCATATTTGCCGCCTCCGGTATCCCATCGGTATAAAGCACCACCCCATCCCCAGGATTTAACGTCACTTCCGCCTGAGTAATAAAATCAGCAATATCCAACTCTAACCCCACGGGAAATCCTAAATCAATCGTATCCAGTCGCTCAATTTCTCCCGTCCCCCGGACAATCAGAATCTCCTCATGTTGTCCACTAATCCGCAACACTCCATCCGCATAATCCAGTAACGCTAAAGTCATGTTCTTATCCGTCCGCATCCGCGCTACGTTATCATGAATCATCCGGTTAATGGTATTGAGAAACTTCACATAATCCGTCTCATCATTCACCAACAAGGTTCGCACAGCGGTTTGCACCATCACCATCACCATTCCCGCTTCTAATCCATGTCCCGTGACATCCCCAATCCCGATTTTGATATGTCCCTCATGGTTCAAAACATCATAATAGTCTCCCCCGATTTCATCGGCAGGTTCCATAAATCCCGCAATTTCTAAGCCAGGAATCTCCTGTAATTCTTCGGGGTTCGGCAACATTTTCTGTTGCAGTTGGCGGGTGACATCCAGTTCCGCACTCATCCGTAGGTTGTCAGATTTGAGCAGTTCATTCAGGGCGCTGATTTCTTCATTCGCATCCGCAAGTTGGGCAGTCCGTTCGATGACTTTATCTTCTAAGGTGCGATAAAGTTGAGCATTTTCTAGGGAAATTGCCGCTTGGGCGGATATAACTTGTAACAGTTCAATCCGTTCTTGGGTAAATGCGCCGGTTGCTAAGTTATTTTCTAGGTAGAGAATGCCAGTGAGTTGCCCTTGATTAAGGAGGGGCGCACATAAGACCGACTTGGGTTGATTCTGAACAATATAAGCATCGGTGGTAAAAGTGCCAGCATTAGCCGCATCATTTAAGATGACGCTGGACTGAGTTCGGGCCACATAGTGAACGATCGCCCGACATACTTGTGCACTCTCTTCAATTGGCACCGACTGCACTGCAATATCCTTTGAACCATTGACAATTCCCGTGGCTTCAATCGATAATTTTCCATCTACTGGCAAAATCAGAAACCCTTTTTGAGCCCCGGCATTCTCAATCGTCAGCCGCATTAATTTATCCAGCAATTGATCTAACACAATTTCGCTGGCAATGGCTTGGGAGGCTTTGACAACCGTTTCGATATCTAATCCCTTGCCATCACTACCCGTTGTAGTTATCGGTATCGTCCCAGTTTCTCCACTGCGCTGAGTGACTTTGACCAGGAGGTTAGGGTAAGTCTCTGATAGGGATTTGAGTTTAGCCCTTGCTCCCCAGCTTGCATAACAACTGTAGGCATTTTTCAGGTAAAACTGCCCAAATTCTTCTCGTTGGAGGGCTAGGTAATATTCAGCGGCTCGTTCGTAGGCTAATCCTTCTTCATGAATAAACCCTTGTTTCCTGGCTCCTTGAATCGCTTTTTCGTAGAGTTGTTGAGCTTCCAAATGGTTCCCAGATATACGAGCGAGTTCAGCTTCTACCAAATCGTATTTGTTTTGATAATTCTCCGGTGCATATTTCGCCCATTCTTTCATTAATTCCTGATTTAAACGAGCTTTTTCCAGAAATTCCGCTTTTTTGAGGGGGGGGTAGATTCTCTCTGGCAAACCGATACAAGGGATAAAGAGTAATAAAATATATGCTGAGGAAAAACAACATACGATGCCGAACTCTCTCCATAAAGGTCGGCTTTTTGAGCCGAATCTAAGGCCCGTTCAAACTGATTTAAGTAGGAAAAGGCAATGGTTTTTGCTAGATAAGTAATGAACAGGAGCCAGAGAGCATTACCTTCAACCCAGGCCGCTAAAAACTGTTCCTCTTCTTCCCAGGAATTGCCAATGATTAATCCATATTTCTCTACCTCCTCTTTCAGCAAATTTACAGCAATTCCCCGTGCTGCTTCTATATAATACACAGAATAGACTTGCTTTAACTTAATCGTCAATTGGGTATATTCTTCATATCGGGGTGAAAACTCGGCTAGGTTATAACCTGCAAAGGT
Organism: Phormidium pseudopriestleyi FRX01; assembly: GCF_017313335.1. GTDB lineage: Bacteria > Cyanobacteriota > Cyanobacteriia > Cyanobacteriales > Laspinemataceae > Laspinema > Laspinema pseudopriestleyi. The sequence goes on from NZ_JAFLQW010000378.1 coordinate 2,335, forward strand.
AGAAAATAGGGTATAATCGATGGCGTTATAACAGGCATTTTCTAAATTCCCCGTTTCGATTCCCACCTGAATACCCTCTTGCATTTGTTCCAGGGGGATGGCGCGGAACGGATCTTTCCAATGTCGAACAAACCCGTTACTATAATGGGTAACGAGAGCCTTAAAATCGCGAACATCGAGGTTGTCCACTAAGGTTAAAGACAATTGCCCAACTTGATATCCCGAATCAATATTTTTCATAGCTCCACACAAAAGTTGAGCGTAAAAAATATACACCGCAGCAGCAAAGGGAGAATTGCCATGTTGGATACAAAGCCTTACCGATGTCAGGGTTACAATCGGATATAACAGAGGATTAGTAATAATAGCAGCAGAAGTGACAATCAGTAAAATTCGGACAGCAGCAAGCTGATAAGGATCCGTCATTTCTGGCAAATCAGCTAAATCCTCAATCTGGCGCTCACCTAATAGCTGCTTGATTGCCTGTTGTTCTGCTTCAATCTCTTCCTGGGTAGGAGTTCGAGGTAGTACCACACCCAAGGGTTCCAAAATTTCCAAGGCAGTCTCGATCTCCAACTGTAATTGAAGTTGCGCGTACTGGGATTGAATTTTTAGCTCATAAATTTTGACGCGCTCAAGCAGAGATTGAGCTTCTTGCAAAACCACGGACCCTAACTGTTCCGCCTCTTCAAACCGTGTATTCAGATATTGCACTTCTACCGTTTCTACATGAAGTGCTAGAGTAAACTCATATTGAATTTGCCAGCTATCTGGAGGCAGCAGTGCTAACCCCGCTTCTAAATACTGGAGGGCCGGTTCATACGCCGTAGAATCCTTAGCTTTTTTTCCAGCTATCAAATTCAAACGAGCCAGGTCATTTTTCTCGGAATCCGTCGCAATTAACTCAGTCCCTTTGTTGAGTTGGTTGACAATATCAAAGATATTCTCTTCCAAGCTCTCCGGTTGGGTATTCTGAAGGAATAACCAACCAATATTTAGGTGAAATTCTTTTTTCTGGGCTTCGGGAATTAAAGAATACGCAGCTTGCTGAACTCGGTCATGCAAAAATTTGTAAGGAATATAAGCGGGATAACCGGCAAAAAGTTCAGAGGGTGAATCCGGTGTTTCTAATTGGACCGCCTCTCGATCCCACAGCATGGGAGTTTTGTAGGCATCGGTCAACGGGACAATCAACCCTTCCTGAAGCGCTGACAATAGATCATTCGCGGTTGCTGAAAGAGATTTAGCATTGACCACTGACAAGGTTTGTAAATCAAATCGGTTGCCAATACAAGCAGCGAGTTTAAGGACATTCTGGCTACCGGCATCGAGCTTACCAATTTTATTAACCATTAACTCAACTACATTGTCGGTGATTCCAACTTGTTGGATTGAGTCAATATTCCACTCCCAGTTCCCCGAATTATAGTTAAAAGATAGGAACTCTTCCTGATATAAATATTCGAGTAATTGAGTCAAGAAAAATGGATTGCCCCCCGTCTTACTGAAAACCAATTCAGTTAACGACTCCGATTCCTCTGTTGAAGCATTCAGCGTATCCCTAATTAATTGGCTAACTTGTTGAATTAAGAGAGGCTGAAGCTGGATCGAATCCACTTGAGTCCCCGCTTTTTGAATCCGCTCTACTGTTAAGATGAACGGATGAGTGGGACTCACTTCATTATCTCGATAGGCCCCAATGGTTAGCAGGTATTGGTTATCCGTATCACTCAGGAGTTGTTCCAGCAACTTCAATGATGCAGAATCTGCCCACTGGAGATCGTCGATAAACATCACTAAAGGATGTTCAGGTTGGGCAAAGACACTCAAAAATTGTTGAAAGACTAAGTTAAAGCGATTCTGGGACTCAGTTGGACCCAACTGGGGAACGGGAGGCTGTTTACCAATAATCAGTTCTAATTCAGGTATCACCTCAATGATCACCTGAGCATTGTTTCCCAGAGCATTTAATAGCTTTTGCTTCCAGATTTCGAGTTGCCCTTCACTTTCAGTTAGCAACTGTCGGATTAATTCTTGAAAGGCTTGAATCAGCGAACTGTAAGGAATATTCCGTTTAAATTGGTCGAACTTACCAGAAATAAAATATCCTCGGGATTGGACCAAGGGTTTTTGAACTTCATTGACTAACGCTGATTTACCCACACCGGAATAACCCGCAACCAGCATCATAACCGGAGTACCTTGACCCAGACTATCCCAACTGTTCAACAGTTGTTTAACTTCATCTTCTCTCCCATAGAGTTTCTGAGGAATTTGAAATTTATCGGATTGGTCCTGACTCCCGAGAGGAAAGGAGGAAATTTCACCGCTCGTTTGTAATTGATTTAAACAGGTTTCTAAATCTAATTTCAACCCCCTCGCACTTTGATATCGGTCCTCGGCAGTTTTTGCCATCAGTTTCATGACAATATCAGAAACCACCTGGGGAATTTCGGAATCAATTTGAACCGGGGGAACCGGCTGTTTGGCGATATGACAGTGAACCAACTCTAGGGGTGCAGTTGCTGTAAAAGGAAGTTGATGGGTCAGCAGTTCGTAAAAGGTAGCCCCTAACGAATAAAAATCCGTGCGGTAATCGATCGCCCGGTTCATGCGCCCGGTTTGTTCTGGAGAAATATAAGCTAATGTTCCTTCCAGGCGATCGGGGTTGAGAATCGTGGGATTTTCCCGAGATAAAACGCTGGAAATCCCAAAATCGATGATTTTAACTTCCCCAGTTTCTAGGTTATAAACAATATTTGAGGGGTTAATATCCTTGTGAATGATATTGGCGGCATGGACTTCTGCTAGGATTTCAGCGATTGCGATCGCCAGGGTCAGAAATTCCACCAGGGAAAACCGATGTTCTGTCATCAAACCCTTTAAAGATTCACCGCCAAAATCTTCTAAGGTCATCACCAGACTGTTCTGATATCGGTGCAAATCGTAAACGTTAACGACCCCTTTACCCTCCAAAGACCGGGTAATTTCATATTCCTGCTTGTAGCGCGTGAGTTCCGATGGGTTCGGATAATCTTGTTTGAGAACCTTCAAAATCATCCGTTGATTGTCCCGCTCTCGAATCCCCCGATAGACTAATGAATTGGCACTCTCATAAATTGGGCTGAGGATTTGGTAACCCGTTAAATCAGTCATCGTTAAAGTCTCCTGAAATGATTTGGATAAATGAACGCAATCTCAATCCCCATCAGCTTTTGATATCCGTTCAGCAGTCGTCTGGGTTATGAATGGGAAAAGGGCTTAAGCCAGAACTTTAGAGGTGACTTCCGTATTGTCGTAACAGTAAAGTGAGGTAATTTTAGACTCATCATTCAACTCAAATAACCAAGCTCCCTGACTGATATTAGGTTCGGACAGGTTGGGTTCTTTTGAACTAAAAACTTCTTCTACGAAAGCTACAACTTGTTTTCCTTCAGCCAAACAATTGATCACTTTTATAGTTTGGGTCAGATTTTTTTGAGATAACTTCCCGATGAGTAAGCCAAAAAATTTTTCGACCCCTTCAATTCCCGTAAATTTACCAAAAATCGGATTGGTATTTGAACCCGGAATGCAAAAAACCACACTTGGATCTAAATCGTCCATCGGATTTCCTTGTCCCTGTAGTTTTTTTCGATCCAGTCCGTGACAATCTGTTTATTTTTCTCCGTCATAGAAAATACGCTCCTTCAAGGTAAATATCTAGCTCTTGTTACACCCATAGATGAAATGGGTTGAGTTGCTCTTCGGGAGTGAACTCTTTTACCCAACCCCATTTAACCGGAACCTCATACAGTCCTCCCTCACCCAGCCGTTTCCCAAAATGGCACATCCCTGAAACAATCACTTTAACAGATTTTAATTGAAATCGACCCCCCTGAGATTGGCATCGGTGAAACGTAAGGATTCAGGTCATTGGCAAAGGTCAAATCAGCCCTCCTGAGAGGGACTTACAACAGCAGGTTTCCTCGTGACGCCCGGAACCCACGTCACAAGGACAAATGACAAATGACCCATCTCCCCATCATCGTTGCTTCATCACCACCAAAGTAATATCATCAGACACCTTCTGTTCCCCCATAAACTCTCGCAAATCCTGAATCACCCTCTCCCGAATTGCCTCCGCCGACTCCTGCCAATGCTGGGACACCACCGCCCAGAATTGGTCCATCCCATATAACTCTCCTGCCATAGAAGAAAGCGATCGCCAAGGGGGTGCGCGGTACTCTGAAACTAATGACAAATGACAAATGACAAATGACATAAAAAATGATAAAATCAGGTGAACGGTTCACGAGGTCAGCATGGGCGATCGCCAACTTAACAGTTACACCCTCCCTTCCCCTGATTTAGCGCCACACAACTCTCTAATTATGCCTTACTCTCTTACCGCAGAGCAGACTCCCCTAGCTCAAAACTACCCCGATCAGAAACGGATTACTCACACTCTCTCCCAACTATTAATCCAGCACTTGCGCGGCACGAATGCGATCGTTTCTCTCCATCCGAGGCCGGTTTATATGGAAGCGGTTTCTGCCTACTCTTATCCTGATTTAATGGTCACCCATGACCCTCGGGATTTGGATTGCCGCCACAGACTCGATGGAGTGATTCAATATCCCTGCTTGATTATCGATGTGATATCTTACCCGTTTCCTCCCGGTGAGAAACTAGGTCAATTTGACCATTATCGCCAAATTGAAACCTTAGAGGAATATGTTTGGCTTGATCCAACTCAACCTAAACTGCACTGTTGGCGTCAAATTGAACCGGGAGTTTGGGAAGCGTATTTGTATGAGTCTGGGGATGATGTTTATTTGGATAGTCTGAGCTTTTTAATCGAAATTGAGGCCATTTATGACCAGATGCTGACCCGATGAGGTCGGTCATAAAATCCGGCTCAATCTAGGAGTTTATCCAAGTTTAGATAGAAGGCGACGGTACCTGCCGGGGTGGTAATAATTTTCTCCACTGCTGCCGGTGCGGATTTTTGGCCTTCCTTTCCTTGTCGATAGGAGACGGGAATTTCTGCAAATTTATCTTCAGGAATGTCTAGAATGGCGGGTAAATCTTGCAGGGGAATACCAATGCGATCGCCATTGGTGAGGGTGCAAACAATCAAATAAGAATGCTCCTCCTGAGAATCATTTGGGGTGACAAATAGCTGGGATAAATCTAATAGTGTAATCAAATCCGCATCAATTTTAACTAAGCTGCGGCCCCCTTCGAGAGTCCCCTGGGTGGTAAATTCGGTGAGGACGCGCTGCACCCGTTCGATGGCGATCGCATAAGTTTCCCCGGCGACTTCAAAGATTACGAGCTTGCGCGTCGGGGTGCGCTGAATGGCGGACTTTTTATTCTGAAACCGGCGGCTGTATTTAGAGGGTGAAAACATAGTAGGGATGCTCCGTCAGTGGTGAGTAAATTCAGAACAATTTAAGAGTTTGGCACGGGATGAAATAGAGAGAACAAGAAACCAAGTTTCTAGTTTTTAGAGGTATTTATTGATTATTTTAGTCCAGATTTTGATGATTTTAAGATTATAGTTTCGCTTCAAGTAATTGAGCGATCGCCTCTAATAACTGACCTTCGTTATAAGGTTTAGTAAAATATTTAACTGCACCCAAATCCATTGCGCGTTGTCGATGTTTAGCACCACTGCGGGAGGTCAACATCGCCACCGGAATGTGAGAAAACTGGGGAGTTTCTTTAACCGCACTCAGGAATTCAAACCCATCCATGCGGGGCATTTCAATATCGGCAATAATTAAAGCACATTTTAACCCCTGATACAATTGTTCCAGAGCATCTTGACCATCTTTCGCCTGAGCGACGCGATATCGAGCGCGGGTGAGAGTTAAAGAGAGCATTTGGCGAATCGTATAAGAGTCATCAATCACTAAAATTTGGGGTTGAGACGGCAGGGGAGGCAACAGGGGGACCGGAGAACGAGTGCCTGGGGGGAGGAGGTTACTGCGTCCGGAACTGTCAGTCTGCATAATCACCCCTGTTTGCCAGTGAGGATGGAGTTGTCCAATCAAGTCATCCACATCGAGAATGCTGACGACTTCCCCATCCCCGAGAATGGTACAACCGAGGATGCCGGTGGGTTTTGATAACGGTTGGGGGAGGGATTTGACGACGAGTTCCTGTTGTCCGATGAGGCGATCGACTGCGATCGCCAGAATTCCCTCACTAGAGCTTAAAACCAACACCGGCATATAGTCTTCCCCAACTGGCATCGGAGAAGGAACATCCCGAGAGGACTCGTTGTAATGGAGTAAATGATTCAAGGGAACTAACCGAATATACTCGTCGCGCCAGCGTAACATCGGTTGATGCATCGCCATCTGGATTTCACTGGCGTTAACGTGCAAAATCTCTTCTACGGCATCGAGGGGTAAGGCGAGGGTATGATGTTCAATGCGGACTAATAAGGCATCGGAAATCGAGAGCATCAAGGGGAGTTTAATGATAAAGCTGGTTCCCCGACCGATGCGAGAGTCTATTTTAACTGTGCCTCGCACTTGGCGGAGATTGCTTCGCACGATATCTAAACCGACCCCGCGTCCGGATAAATCCGTTATCTCACGTTGGGTACTGAATCCGGACCAAAACAGGAAGTCATAGAGTTCGTTGATGGAGAGTTCTAGTGCTTGTTCTTCGGCGAGGAGATTTAATTCAACGAGACGGGAACGAATGGCTTCCGGGTCGATGCCTTGACCGTCATCGGAGATGGTGATGATGGTTTGTCCTCCTTGATGCCGCGCTTCGATTTCGATTTGGCCGTTGGGGGGTTTGCCTGCTGCTTTGCGGTCTTCGGGGGTTTCGATGCCGTGGTCAAAGGCATTTCGCACTAAGTGAACTAGGGGGTCGCGCAAGGCGTTTAATAAGCTTTCGTCGATTTTTGTATCTCGTCCGATCAGCAGGAGGTTGACATCTTTATTGTAAGTGCGAGACATATCGCGGATGGCGCGAGGGAGGTGATCTACGGCGCGGCTGAAACTGACGACGCGCAACTGCATCACTTGGGACCGGAGGCGATCGCATATTCGCCGCAAGCGATCGGTACTCCGGTCCAAATTGAGGGCTACTTCGTCGATTTTGGCACTGGAGTGGGCGATCGCCTGGGTGGTTTCGATGGTTTCTCGGGCCGTATCATGGAACTCCGTATAATGATCCATTTCTAGGGCGTCGAAACCGAGGGGATGAGCGGTATTTCGACCCCGATGGCTTTTTTCTCCAGCAAGGCGGTCATATTCTTCCCGCAGTTGTATCCCAAATTGATTCAAATCGCGGATGTGCCGTCGCAGACGTTTGACTTCCCCACGCAGTTGGGTTTCCTGGACTTCTAAATGGGTACGGTTAATCACTAATTCTCCCACAAGGTCCACCAGTTCAGTGAGGCGATCGAGTTCGACCCGGATGGTGGGTTTGACTCCTGATTCGCTTGGGGAGGGAGTTGGCAGTAGGGAGGGGTCAGGAGGGGGTGCAGTTGGGGGACTGTCCGAGGGGAGGAGTGGCGTGGGAGAAGGCATCGCAGAAATTGCTACATCCGGGTTGGGATGGGGAATGTCTATCGGTTGTAAGAGGATTGGTAATTCTTGTAAGACTTGTTCCCGGAGGGTTTCTAAGTTTTGGGCGATCGCCCAACCCAATTTTTTAACCTCTTCTGCGGACAAATTAGGGTGATCCACAGCGGTCCGCAAAGATTCGGCAATTTCCCCCAGTTCCGGGACTTCTAACATCCCAGCTAAACCCGAAAGCTGATAATAAATATCATTAAAAACCTGATAAGATTTCTCCAGTGTTTCCTCTTGCATTTGCGAGAGTTCGGTTTCTAGGCGGTTAAAAATGGGGGGTAAATCTTGTTTGAAAATTGCCTGAATTATCCCGGTATTGGCGGGATGTTTTTGCATCCATTCGGCTGGTTCTTTTAATCCGCCACATTCGGTTTCTAACTCTTGTTTGATGCGGGCGATCGCCTCCAAATCAGCCTGGAAATCTTTGGGGTCTTCTTCTTGCTTTTCCTTGACCAATGCGGTGGATTGGACTGTGAGTTTTTTTAACAGGTCAACCCCTTGGAGGAGTTGAGTAATCGAATGGCTGCTCAGGGGGGTATCTTCCGGGCGATCGCGCAGAATTGCAAAACAATCTTCTATCCAGTGTGCGGCAGTTGATAGGGACTGAAAGCCGAACATCAACGCCGAACCCTTAATGGAGTGCGCGGCTCTAAACATTTCCTTAATGGTGCTTTTTCGAGCTTCTACAGTCTCGATTTGTTCCATCGCCAACAACTGAGTTTCTAACGCCTGTAAAAACTCATCGGTTTCGGCTATAAATGCCCCCAGCAGTTCTTGAATATCGTTAAAGTCCATTAATGATGACATGATGGTTCAAAGTAGAAGTGTCAGTGACAAAATTCGACGAAACTGTAGGCGGGTTCACCCATTCCTGGTTAGAGATTCGTTGACTATAGCGTTTCCCACAGTTATGAGGTAGATTTTTGGAGTGCGGTAAGCGAAGCTATGCCGTAGGCTTTGCATCTTGCTCGCTTGAGACAATAGCGAGCAAGATGCTCGCACTCCTCTAAATATCTGTTGTAATACCAAATCCGGTTGTGTTCGACCTACTTTATTCTTTAGCCTGCGTTTGGCGCAGCCTGCGCGTCAGCGCTATAGCTGGCTTTGTCTGTGTAGCCCCACCCTTGAGGGTGTGGGTTTTTATAAAACTTTGAAAACCGGATTCCGTAGAAACACCAAGACTTGTAAGAATTTAACCCTCCCCTTACCAAGAGGAGGGGACCGAAATTGACCCGGGATTTGAGCTTGTATCCTACCTTTAACTGCGGAAATTAGAAACCGACTCCTGAAGTTTATTGACCGCGATCGCTAGTCCATCTAAAGACTTGCGAACTTGCACGGATTTTTCTGAGGTTGTAGTAGAAATTGAGCTAATTTTTTGCATCACTGCCGCAATTTCTGAAGCATTTTCGGTTTGATTAGTCGCCGCCCGAGTGATATTTTGAACCAGGGCATTCATCTGCCGACTCACTTCAATAATAGCGATTAAATGATGTTTTGCTTCAGCGGCTAATTTAGTCCCAGCAACCACCTCCTGAGTGCCGGCTTCCATTGCTTCAGTGACCCGTCCGATTTCGCTTCTAATTTGTTCGACAATTTCCGAAATTTCCTCCGTGGCTGAACCGGAGCGATCGGCTAACTTGCGGATTTCTTCGGCAACTACGGCAAACCCTAACCCCTGTTCCCCGGCGCGGGCCGCTTCAATGGTAGCATTCAAGGCTAGTAGGTTGGTCTGAGCAGCAATTTGAGAAATGGAAGTCACAATTTTACCAATTTGTTGAGAGCTTTCTCCCAACCGTTTAATCATTTTCCCGGTTTGGGAAATGGTTTGGCGAAGTTCGTTAATTCCTTCAACGGCTCGGTCTACGGATTGGCCTCCCACTTCCGCCGTTTCTGCGGCTTGTTGGGCGACATTTTCCGCTTTTTGAGCCACGGTACAGATATCTTGAATCGAGTTAGCCATGCGCTCAATTTGGCGCAAGGAGAACTCCACTTGTTGGGCTTGTTCTTGGGCCCGTTCTGTTAAATCTTGGGTATTAGCGATGGATTCACCGGTGGCGCTGCGGACTTCCGTGGCGAGTTCTTGAATCCCGGTTACGACTTTTTTGAGGGAAGAAACCAGGAAATTAAAGGAGTCAGCTAAAGCCCCGAGTACATTATTGTTGACTTCGGCCCTGACGGTTAAATCCCCTTTGGCAGCCCCTTTAATTTCTCTTAAAAGTTTGAGAACTTGTTCGGTGAGGGCATCCGCTTCGGCTTTGCCGTCTTCGGCGAATTTTTCTAACTCTTGGGCGACTTGTTTGCGATCGGTAATATCAAACCGGATGCCAATATATTTGACAACTTTGCCCTGAGCATCAAAAATAGGAGAAATGGTAGTATCTACCCAATAATATTCTCGGTTTTTGCATTGGTTTCTGATTTCACCTTTCCACACGCGACCGGAGGCAATGGTTTTCCACATTTCCTCAAAGAGGGATTTAGGATGATATCCGGAGTTAATCATCCGATGATTTTTGCCGATCAGTTCGGCGCGAGAGTATCCAGAGATTTCGCAGAATTTATCATTAACAAAGGTAATCTTGCCCTCGCTGTCGGTTTCACTGACGATCGCCGCTTCATCGAGGGCATTTTGGCGAGTTTTGAGTTCTTGAAGCAGTTGCTCTTGTTCCGACGCCAACAATCGAAATTGTTCCTCGGTTTGTTTGAGGTGGGTGATATCATGAGCAACGGCATAGAGCACTTCTTGTTCTGGGGAACTATTTGAACTCCAACCTAACCATTTATAAGAACCATCTTTACAGCGATAGCGATTTTCAAAATAGAGGGTTTCGATGCCGCTTGCCAATTTTTGGGATTCGGCAATGGTGGTTTCGATGTCATCAGGATGGACAAAATCGAGAAACGATTTACCGAGGAGTTCGGCTTCACTGTAGCCGAGGATGCTAGTCCAAGCGGGATTAACTTGCTGGAAGGAGGTATCAAAGCCGAAGATACTCAGTAAATCCAGGGAAATGCTAAAGAAGCGATCGCAGGTGACTTGGGCTAATTTGTGCTCGGTAATATCGGTATAAATTCCTAACCATTCGCTCATACTGCCATCGGTGGTTTTGAGAATGGGGACGGCACGAACACTCATATATCGATACTCGCCATCGTGACGGCGCAATCGGTGTTCGACTTCATAAAGCACTCGATTTTGGACCGCGTGGGACCAGGCTTGGGCTGTCTGTTGACGCTCATCGGGATGAACGGCATCGAGCCATCCTCGACCCTTAAGTTGGTCGAAGGTTTGGCCGGTGAAGCTACTCCAAGCGGGTTGTTCCGTGACGAATTCGCCATTGGCCGCGGTGTTCCAGATGATTTGAGAGGTGGCTTCAATGAGGGAACGGAAGCGCGCTTCGGAAGTTTGTAGGGCTTTTTCGGCTTGTTTGCGATCGCTGATGTCGATTCCCATAGACAGGACCAACCGCTTCCCATCCACATCGTTACAAGGGTAATCATACATTTGGTAGGTGTGCCCAGTGTTACTATCTTGCCATTCCCACTGCTGCGGTTGTTTGGTTTCAAAGACTTGGGTGCGAACCTCAGAGTACAGTTTGCCACCGGGGTTCAAGAGGGTCGCCGCAGCAACCGGATCACCAAAGAGCTCGACAAATTGGCGGTTGGCTAACTGGATCGTATTGCTGCGATCGACTAGGTAGAGGAAGGCGGGAATCCCATTGAATAAGGTGGTGAGTCCCTGGCGTTCGGCTTCTAATGCCTTTTCAATGGCTTTGCGATCGCTAATATCCCGAATCACCGTAGAAATATAATCAATTTCCCCTTTGTCTTGTTGGTGCGCGACAATCACTTGGGAGGCGGGAAATAAGTCCCCATTGCGGCGTTTGATCAGGGTTTCCCCACTCCAGACGCCCTCAACAAAGGTCGTGGCGATCGCCAGTTTTAATCCCTGGCGATCGGGTCCTTCCTGGACGAAATCAAAGGCGGTGAAATCCGAGGCGGGTTGATCTTCTCGAATCCCCGTCATTTTGCGCGAGGCTCGATTCAGGTAAATTCCCGTACCCTGAGTGTCCCAGATGCCGACAAAATCGGGGGTATTTTCGATAATATTTGCTAGTCGTTTCAGGGCAGATTCGGCTTGTTTGCGTTCTTTAATTTCCCCTTGCAGAGCTTGATTAGCCGCCTCTAGTTGTGCTTTGGCACTGGGTAGGGCCAGGGCTGCCGGAAGGGTCGGGACCATTTCTAGGGCCGTTAACAGGGAAATGCCAGCGGTGAGGGCTTTGATACTCCCGGAAACCCAATAGTCAGGATGCCACAGGGTCCAGACTTCCATTAAATGGGTGAATCCAGCGCTAATCATCAAAGCTGCAAATAATAGAAAAATCCGACTAAAGGGTAAATCTTGCCGTTGTCGGACGAAATAAATCAACATCGCCACAATCGAAAAATAGGCCAAGGCGATCGCCATGTCCGATCCAGCGTGCAGCCAAACTAAAGCCGGATTCCACAGGTAGCAATCACCTTGGGGAATAAAATTCTTCGTGAGAAGGGTATCTAAGGGTTCCAACATACAGAGTGCGTAAATCAGTAACGGCGTTTAGGGGGGTGAGGATTCAGTCCAGTCCAGGGAAAACCACCGGATTTCTGGACCCAATCTCTACAAAGAAACCAACAACTTCAGAACAGAAACTCGGTTTCTTGTCCTCTTGAGTTGAACGGGTAGATGGCCTGGGAAAATAATCTCCTTGAGGAGAAAAAGAATACAGAACAGGGGAGCATCTCAATTTTGCCTAAAAACCAATCTGATCTCTCCCCCCTTACAAGAGTAAGTTTTTACTTCCGGTCCCCGGACCTTGCCAAGGGGAGGGTTAGGGTGGGGTGTCGGCGGTGACGTGCGATCGCACTTGCGCGTAGAAAGAGGTGGGTGGAGTGTCCACGCGCAAGTGCGATCGCTTCCTTCCCAAATAGGACAGGGCAATAGCCAATTCTGCCCCGTTCTGTATCCCGGCCCAATTCGTTTCACTCTCCAGCGCAAAATACAGTTGAGAACCTATCGCGTTTATTAGCATAATTCAGTTCCAAAGTAAAGCGAAATTTGATACAGATTATAAACCCTTTACCACCCTTTACCACCCTTCAGATTGGGCGATCGCTTCCACATCTAAAATCATCACTAAGCGTCCCTGCCAATCATATAATCCCCGTAAAAAAGGAGCGAGTTCTTCCCCCACATCCATGCTAGAAACAATGCGATCGACCTGCACCGAAATCACCCCTTGCACCCGAGATACCGCCAAACCCATTCGCATCATCACCACAGTTCCATCACGCGGATCCGGGGCTTCTAAAATTAAAATTCGACTATGCACCGAATGGCTATCCACCCCCTCTGTCCGCAAAAACAGACCGAAATCCGCCACCGCTAAAATTTCCCCCCGCAAATTGGTCAATCCCAAGACAAAATGACGAGTATTCGGCACCGGTGCGATCGGTTGCTGTCCCAAAAATAGCACCTCCCGCACCGACAGCAAATCCACCGCAAAGAGGCTCTCTCCTTGACCAAACAACAGAAATTGCTTCAGGTTCCCTGCATTCAGAGAACCAGTCAACTCATTCATCCCAGAACTGAGGGTCAATTTTCCAGCCATACCGTCTTAATTTTGGAGAAACCACAGCCTTTAAATTTTAGAGTCTTTCCACTGAATAGGTGACACAATACACTACAATTATTATAAAGCAAAAGTTTCATCCAGTTGGTCAGGGGGAAAATGCTCCCGGTATTCTCAACAAGGGACATCTATAGTGGTTCCCGGACTCATGAGGTATGCCAATAGAGCCCCCTTCGACAAGCTCAGGACAGGCCTCTCCCGTCTTGGGCCGCCGTCGGTTGGGGGTGAGGGTCCATTCGCAAATTCATTTAGAACCGCTATATATCAACATGATCCAACCGAGCAACCTCACCCCTGCGGAACCCAGAGAGATTGTCAGCAAACTGCTTGTCGTTAAAGTCTGCGGGAGTTGAGAGGGCGATCGGCTCCTAGCAGCAGCAACGCTGATTCTCATAGCACAACGAGAGATTATTCTAGTATTGAGCCAAATTGCGGATGTATTGTTTAATCACAGGTTGTAGCGTCAAATCTGATGAGTTTTCCAATAAATTCCGTCTTCTTAGAGATTGAATCACTTTTAAAAATTCTTCATCGGACAAAAGTTCTGGAGGTTTCTGGCTGATGCTTACAGGTTCCTCTTGGTTAGCTAACCACTGAATCAGGATTTTCTCCGATTCACAGAGGCGTTGATAATGTTGTTTAAGGATGGGTTCTAAATCTCCCAAAAAGATACTGGGATAGGATAGAAATTGCTGCACGCTACCGTTAAACAAATCCAGGATAGTGGAAGCGATGATATTCAGCCATAAAGGGTTACAACTGTAAAGCTGGATCAGGTCTGACCATTTTTTCTCATCTTTGAGCTTTCTTTCCCTGAGAATTTGGGTGGCTACTTGATCTAAGCCAAGAACAGGTAAGGTTTTACAGTAGCAGTCTTCAGCTTCTAGGGTCGCGATTTCTAGGGGTTGTTCCCAACTAAGTAGCAGCAGACAACTCTGATGGGAAAATCGCCCAATTTCATTAATCAGTTGACCATAGTTTTGATATTCTGGGCGGTAGTTGCCGACTAATTCCCCGGGATTTAAGGCTTCTTGAAAATCATCCAGAATGATTAAACAACGGTGATTTTTCAGATGGTCTAAAATGGAGTGACGAGAGTTTAAGTATTGGATGATGGATAGGTTTTGGATAGGGGGAGATGGGGCGATAAATTCGATGATGTTGGTTTGCAGGATATTGAGGGTGGGCAATTTGCGATGACTGCGCCACAGAATGCGATCGAAGTTGTCTTTGATTTGTTCTACCAGTTGTCTGGCAAGAGCGGTTTTACCAATCCCTGAGAGTCCGGTGAGGGTGACAATCCGGCTATGTTCCGTCAATATCCACTGCTTGAGGGTAGCCAGTTCATCACTGCGGTTGTAGAAGCGGTTATATTCCGGTGCTTGGCTGAGGTCGTGGCGCGGTTCTGATTTGTTGCTGGGAGTGGAGGGCGATCGGTTTTTCGGTTTTTTTGAGGGTTTGTATAAATCGTTACAGACATTGATTTGATTACCAATAGGTACTGAATCCTCGTAATAAGAGAATATTTCATTTTCGATGAGCGATCTAACATTCTTCTTTTTAACCTCTTCACCCAAAAGCTCCGACAGGAGTTTCCACAATTCCGATGCCGACTTCCTCACATGATCGCTACTACAGTGGTATTCCTGAGCAATATCCTGATATCCTTTCCCTTCCCACGCCCCCTCCAAAATAGCCCGTTGCAACGAGTCCAGATGCTTCCCAGTTCGGTCAAAAATCAACTCATCCGTCCACTGCAAAGCGTCTTGAATTTCCATAGCTGCTAAATGGGGTTGTAGTTTTGCGTACTTGAACCCCCATTATCCCACATTTTCCCCCTTTTTGCCACAAAATCCCACATTTTTCCTCTTTTCTGCTTTTAAAGCATTGAGAACTACCCCCCTAAATACCATTTTTATGGGGTTGTCAAACTGAAAAAAAGTTGACAACATAATAGGCATGAGGAAATCTAATCCTGCCTGAATTAATTAGGATTAATTTTTTTGAAGTTTACCCAGGAATTATCATGAAAACTTACTCGGCTTCAGGCGATCGGACTGTCGTTGGCTACATCACGGGGAAACAGGGCCAATACGAAGTTTTTCACAGAAGTCCTAAATCCACTGATTTGTACTTCCACAACTCAGCTACGAATAGAGGGACTGGCTTTCGGGTTAAATCCAACGGTAATTATATGGGCCCTGATGGTGCGGCTTACTATAACAACCCCAGTGTGATTGCGGCGATTCAGAATCGCTACGACTTGGGTAAGTATAGTTAAATTTTGAGATATTTATGCTGGCTTTCAAAAGTTACCAATTGAACTAAGGAGAAATATTCATGGCAGGCGAAGCAGTGGCTATGATGCTCGAAGAAGCACAAAGAGAATTTGAAAGATATTGGGAACTTGGACAGTATTTCTATGAACAAGATAATAAAGAAAAAGCCAGTGAAAACTTTGTTCTGGGATTTGAACATTTTTCAAGAATGATTTTTTTTGGGTACAATGCAGAAAATGATGATGATAGAACCAAGATAATTGCTTTGTTTTCCCTCTACAAACTTTTGGATCAAATGTATGGTTCATTTTATAACCAACATTATACTCACAAAACTATCCTGGCTTATTTACTCATAAACATGAGAAAAACTATCGATTGCCTAAATAATTTTAAATCGGCATTTAGTGTCGATGATATAAACGCTATCAGGAGATATGTAATTCGGTAAAAATTCCTGGATTGGCATTTACAACTGATTTTAGTGAAGAACTTACAGAAGAACTGGCAAAAGTTAAGAATCTAATAGAATCAACTAAACCCGATAAAACTTCTGATGAGACTTTGAAGAAGCTACGAAATTCTTTTAAAAAAATCAGTGAAACAAGTTTTTTCCCTAAGTTTGAGTCTAATGGTGGTGGTTGCTTTGTTGCCACAGCAGCCTATTCAAGTAGCAATCATCCGGATTTAGACACATTTAGGCAATTCCGCGATCGCACTCTGTTAACTAATCCTTTGGGTCGCTTAGTAGTCAGTGTGTATTACCAAATCGGCCCCCAGATTGCTCAGTATGTAAATCGGAGTTTGTCTGTTAAGAAGATTGTCAGATTTTTGTTAGAAAAGTTAGCTTCTTTTATGAGAAGTCGTCAGATACAATAAAATATTGGAGGAATAATTTATGAGATACGAGTACAGTACCAAAGTCGTTGACTTAGAAAAAGTTAATGTTGAATGCAATTCAATGGGTCAACAAGGCTGGGAACTTGCGACAGCTTTACCATATTCTAGATTAAATTGTTGTAAGCAATCTGTTCCAACTGTTGTATTAATTTTTAAGAAATCTGCATGAGTTGCTTTCATCACCAGCGCGATCAGATAAATTATGGTCATCTAGAAACCCCCGCTTTTGTTAAATTTATCAACAACTTGGGCAGAATTCCTTTACTTGCTCATCATCCAGCCTGCAAATATTACCACAATCATATTATTTGGATTGGTAATTTACCACTATGTTTAGGTTGTTTGATGATGAGTTGTGGAATAATAACGGGTTTTTTGCTGATTCCTCATTTAGGAGTTTTGAAAACTTTACCGTTTTTTGTATTGCTGTCTCTAGGGATTTTATTGTATGTTCCAGCGGTCCTTCAAATCTGGATTCAGAAAAAATTTTACAAAATTATCGCTCGATTTTGCTTAGGTGTTTCGGTTGTGTTCCTTTGTTATGCAGGTTTGTGGTTAACGCCTAATTCAACTATAGGATGGATTTTAAAATTTGGATTTATCACAGTTTTTTATGGAGTTTGGCATCTGACTTTAAAGATGCGATCGCAATATTCAAAGTCTCCTTGCACAAGTTGCCCGGAAGGACGCTTTCCCCTTTGTTCTTATACAACTCATCGAATTTCTAAATTAGCCCCACAATATTTTTCGGAATCTGATGGGAATAACCAAGAAGCGGATGAGTTTGTTACAGCATTACAGTCCGTATATTCCCAACCCAAAAATGACACAATTTAAAGATGGTTTTATCTGGTATGATGATTTTGTAGAGATTAGCGAACTACCTCTAGCAACTGGAATCTCTAGTCAGCCTAGTAAGTAGGGTTTCATCCCCTATCAACCCAACCTACACAATCATTTGCCTGTCTAACAACTCAGGGCATCGGATAATCAAACGATTCCCGGCGAGATGCTTTCCACTATGATATTGAGGTCTTACTGAAACTCATCAATATCATAATGAACGCAAATACCTCGCTCAGAAATCAGTTTTTGAAACTGCATCCGATGTAGCCCCAATAACTCACTGGCTTTGCCCAAGCTGATTTTATCTTGCTGAAATAACATCAGCACAATTTCCAACAATAGCTCATTTTCATAAAAAGCCACTCGCCTTTACTAGCTCATCGGAAATCACTAAACTCATGGTGAACTCTCCTGGGCTGAAATCTCTTGCTTAAATCTTAGCAGCCGGGGGAGCGATCGCGCCTGGTTGCGGATGCCATATCAGCTAGACTCAGAAACCTTCTCTGATGGATTTCTGTATGGTCACAGAGGGTCAGAAGGTTTTTCTGCACTTCAAGCCTTGCGCTACAATAGGAATGCAACCCTACCCACTTGTTTCAATCGATGACAACTAACACTTCACTAGAAGAACGCATGGCAGCAGTGGAAGCAGCCATTACTCAAATTCAACAACAGATTGCCCATCCGAAATCGAGCAACTGGTTAGAGCAAATTAGCGGCTCTTTTAAGGATGAACCGGCTTTTGAAGAGATCCTCGCATTAGGGCAAGCCATTCGAGGAGGCGATGAGTCGGTATTAGATCCCTCAGAAATGGAATGAGATATTTATTAGATACCGATCATCTGAGCATTCTGCAACGTCAATCTGGGGCAGATTATCACAATCTGATGGCACGAATGGCTGAATATCCTCTGGATGATTTTGCTATTTCTATTATCACAATCCAGGAACAAATGCTGGGCTGCCATGCCTATATTAACCGCGCTCGTTATCCCAATGAATTGGTTAAGGGCTATGAGATAATGGTAAGGCTAGTAGCTGATTTTCAGCGATTACCGATTCTCTCTTTTGATGCGATCGCAGCCCAAACTTTAGAGCAGTTAAACTCACAACGGATTCAACTGGCTCAGATGGATGCGAGAATTGCAGCGATCGCACTTTCTCGGTAAATGATTTTGTTAACCCGTAATCATCGAGACTTTAGCAAAGTGACAGGATTAGCAATAGAAGATTGGACCATTTGAAGTTGGGGAATGCAGAAACCTGGTTTCTTTTAGGGATTCTCTATCCTAACAGAGATTTTGAAACTGCATCCGATGTAGCCCCAATAACTCACTAGCTTTCCCTAAACTAATTTTATCTTGCTGAAATAACATCAGCACAATTTCCAAAAATAACTCGTTTTCAGAAAAGCCACTCGCCTTGACTAGCTCATCGGAAATCACTAAACTCATGGTGAACTCTCCCTGGCTTAAATCTCTTGCTTAAATTTTAGCAACCGGGAAAGCGATCGCCCAGGGTTGCGGATGCCATATCGCCTCTTTGAATTGCTCCTCAGCCCGGTCAATGGGTTTGAAACAACAAAACTCAACAGCCCTAAGCAATTGGTTAGTCTAATAACTTAACGATTCTCTGCGGAACGTGGAAGCGATCGCAGTTATTCATTTTTCCTAAAAACTGTGTCTGAGTATGCTACACTGAACTAAAAAAATTAATGAAGCTAAGTTTATGAAAATTAAAGCCATTATTCATCCAGCAGAAGAAGGGGGCTATTGGGCAGAAGTCCCAGCCCTTCCCGGCTGCATTACCGAAGGCGATACCTGGGAAGAGGTTACGCAGAATTTACAAGACGCAGTTGAGGGTTGGCTGAGTGTTGCGAATAATAGCCTGAAAAAAACACAGCCAACAGACGAAATTGTGGAAATTGCTGTATGAAGTCTATTCCTGGAAAATAACTTTGTAAAATTGTGGAAAAGAAGGGCTGGGTTTTACAGAGAATTACAGGAAGCCATTATATTTACAATAATCCCGAAAAACAAAAATTTCTCTCTATTCCTGTTCATAGTAATCAAGACTTAAAAATTGGCACCTTAAAGGCATTGATGAAAGTAGCCGATCTCACAGAGGAGGACTTGTGAAAAAAGACCCAGCAACAGAATGAAATAGAATGATTTTGCTTTTGAGCGATCGCCAGCGCGTTGCGGATGCCATATCGCCTAAACTCAGAAACCTTCTCTGATGGGTGTCTGCATCCTCACAGAGATTTTGCCAGAAACCCGGTTTCTGAGGTACAATTGCCGTAAACCAAAACCTTTAACCCTGCTTGTCCAGAAAATATACCCATGAAAATTCCAGAAATAAATGCCATATTTGATGGTCAATCCCTGCAACTAGAATCGCCCTTAAACCTGGAAATAGGAACAAGAGTGAAAATTACAGTTGAAACTTTATTGCCACCTAAAAATACCCCCAAGACCTTTCTACAAACAGCCCAGTCCTTACAGTTACAGGGCGCTCCAGATTGGTCGGAGAATATTGACCAGTATCTATACGGCAACCCCATTGCTGACAATTATTGAAGTCTTTCTAGTACATATTTTGCGATCGCCTGCGACTAGCGAACCCTTCTCTGATGAGTTTCTGCATCCTCACCAATATTTCAACTAGAAACCCCTCTGCACAGTCTTTTTGCTCTTATGCTGGGATGACTTCAAAAGCATCTTTATCATATAGTCGATAAACATAAAAATCACTATCTAATGTAAAGATTCGCTTAATTTTTTGACTTTCTGCCACAGCAACAAGAGAAGAATTTGCTAAATCCATCGGGATATCTTGATATTTTTCCATCAAAACTTTCATCCGTTGATATTCTGCTTCATTATTTGCATGAAGATACAAAGCTTTTCTATTGATGAACTCCTATAAGATTGCCTGGGATGACCAACCTCGTAATTCTGATAAGAAGTACATCGCTTCAGTAAAACAAGGCCAGGTTGTTAAGAGAGAACCTCTCAGTGTTTTGTAAGTTTGAACACATTTAACATGGGCTTCTCCCTGACCTTTGTCAATCAGAGCAATGAGAGGCCCAGTGTCAACTAAAATCATGGTCGTCGCAGTCCTTGTTCAGATAATTTTGTGGCAATCTGTTCGCCAAAATAAGTTGCACGAAACTGATTTAATGGTTCAACTTGACTATCAATTGCCCCAATTAAATCTCCGATTTTTTCAGATAAAGGTTCGGCTTCAGGCTGGGGCTGATAAAGTTGAGACAAAATCCAGATTTCAGGAGTTAAACCTTGTTTTTGGGCAACTTCTAGGAGAGCTTGGTAAGTGTGTTCAGATAGGGTAATGGTATGTTCTGACATAATTTTAATCAGGTTACTTGCTCCTATTTTAACACCGCTCAATGTTAATGTCAGTTATTTATCATAAATCATATAGCGGTTCCGCAATCTAGTACGGTGTTCTCTCCTGGGCTTAAATTTCCTGCTTAAATCTTAGCAGACCGGGGAGCGATCGCCCTCTTAAATCCCCCCCTAAAAATAACTGTGATCGACCTACCACTGAGGCGATCGCCTCAGACTCAGAAACCGGGTTTCTCTGAGGGCGTCTGGATCTTTACTAAAATTTCGCCAGAAACCCGGTTTCTTAGGTACAATTGCCATCAATCAAAACCCTTCGAGATGGGTCTGATAAAATTAATCAGTTGAAGCCATTTTAGGAAAGTGAAAGCTATGGCCATTAGACAACCCCGCTACAGTAAAGAAGAATTCGCTCGCCTTGGGGATGAGATTTATGAATATAAGGTTCGCCCAGAAGTGGAGAAAGGTAATTATGGTAAGATTGTGGCGATCGATTTAGAAACTGGAGATTTTGAAGTCGATGCTAGTGAAATTGCCGCCTGCGATCGCCTTGAAGCGACTCATCCTGATGCTCAAATCTGGATTGTGCGAATCGGTTCGGGCTATGTCCGTCGCTTCGGGGGACGAACGAAGAGAACTTGATGATTACCGGAATCGTTAATAGAGATTTTGAACCGATTATTCCCCTCTGAGTTTATGACAGGGATGGCAAAATTTACACACAAGATGCGATCGTAGATACAGGTTTTAATGGTTGGCTGTCATTACCTCCAGATTTAATCGCTCAGTTGAATCTGAGATGGAAAAGGAGAGGACGAGCCATTCTTGGGGATGGCAGTGAATGTGTCTTCAACATCTATGAAGCCATTTTAGTTTGGGATTTTGCCAGAAAATCGGTTTCTGAGGGACAATTGCCGTAAACCAAAAATCTCAACCCGGATTGTCCAGACAATATCCATGAACAGTCAAGAAATCACTGCCATATTTGATTGTCAATCCTTGCTATAATTTCTCAAGAACCGCAACAGATTCACACCCTGCCAGCTTATCACCAGACTCGGTGAATGGAATAGGCATCAAAATTAGTTGTTGTAGCACTTCCTCTAATTCAGAGAATGATTTCTGTAATCTAAGTTTGCCCAAACCCAATTTAATTGAAATTTCCCATAAACTGGCAATACTCACCGAGAGATTATTATTGGCATCTTCCAGAATTTCTGTGGTTCTATCACTTAAATTTTCACTGTTTTGCAAGTACCACAGTAAAGTATGGGTATCCAGTAAGCAATTCATCTTTACATATAATCCTTTAAATCTTCCAGAGGTTCATCAAAATCATCAGACATCCAGATTTGACACGGCCAAATCCCCAGTCCGCCTCGCTGGGGTGCTTTGGCGGTTTGAGCAGCGTCTGCCGCATATCGGTTCACCAAAAATTCTGTATAGTCCAAAACTGACCGTTTTACAGATTCTGGCAGTTTTTCCACATTTTTTAAAATCGCATTTTCTATCATTTTTTCCTTGAAAGTATGCCTATTTATGAATCAATCAATTCTCCTGTCTGGCTTTCCCAGAAGCGGGGATTTGATGGGGGTCAGTCCAACCGTGGGTTTTATGGAAGCCCAACCAGTGGACTATAGCTAGTGATTTTCACCGACTGAATCCTAGTTTTCTTGTTTTCAAGATAACATATCCCGGCTATCAATGCCAGCAACATGGACTTTCGCCTAGTTCAAAATTTGAAGACCTCCGCAAAAAGGAAGCAGAAAGCGGCAGATAAGTTGTCACTTTGTCGCGCCCACCCGGTTTAAAAACCCGTTGGAGTGGAGGATATTTTGGTGGTGAAGTCAATAAAAACAAGCCTAGTTAGGAGCGATAGTTAGGAGCGATAGTTAGGAGCGATCGCCCTCCAATTGCGGATACCATATCGCCTGAGACTCAGAAACCGGGCTTATACCGGGGTTCCTGCATCCTCCCAGAGATTTTGCCAGAAAAGAAGGTTTCTCAGATACAATTGCCGTAAACCAAAACTCTCAACCCGGCTTGTCCAGAAAATATCCCCACGAACAGTCAAGAAATCACGGCCATATTTGATGGTCAATCCTGGCCATTAAAATCGGCTATTCTATTAGAAATTGGTAACTTTCCCCTGCCATTACAAATCGGCTTCAATTCCCCGGTTGCCCCATTCATTGAAGTCATGGGTTACCCATTTCCCCAGAAACGGATCTGTGCAACAACAAAGGCAGTTATCGCACCAATATTACGGCAATTCCCAAGGGTCGCTATCCCCTCGCCTACCCGATTACGCTAATCTATCCCCGCGATCATCGTCGCGTCCCCATCGGGGAGGCTTTCGCCGATGTTTTCCGTACCGATGAAGGGCAATTGCTCCTTCAGTCTGCTGGTTTAATTCCCCTCCGGGAAATTGCTCCGCTCCATCTGCGAATCAACCTCCCACATTTCAACCGCACATCACTTTTCCTGGGAGCAAACCGCTGTGTCATCAGGACGGGTGATGGAAAAGGCATCAAATTCAAAGCGCTCAAATTCACCTGTGACAGTCAGTTGATCCTCTACACTGACATGGCTTGCTGTAGAGTCACCACAAAGCTCCCAGGCATCAACCCGGAGGGTGCGATCGCCTGTATTCAACCGAAAGCCATCTTCCCACACCCTCTCCACTGTTCCGGTAAAAGAATTGTCTTGTTGCGCGTGAGCATTGGATATCACACTGACAGCGATCAAACCACTTAACGTTATCAATGCTGCTTTCCATAATTTCATTGTGATCATCCTCCATTTTTTATGTTTGTTAGGTTTGAACATCAAACGCCATTCCTTCCTGACGGCGTTGCTTGAGGGCAACACCTGAAAGCAAATAACCGTTACAGCCTGTTCAGCCTGTTTCGGTGAACTAAACTTATTGTAGCACTTGAATCGTAAGAGAACCGTAAGAAAATGGTAAGAAAGCTCTTACGATGCCATGTCTGGGGCTTCGATCTGCCTTGATTCTTCTGTCTTAGCCCATCTGGCTAGGGTTCTAGTTGGGAAAGGTGACTGTAAAGGTTGTGCCATGACGAAGCTGGCTGTGGACTGCGATCGCCCCGTGGTGGCGGTGGACAATTTCCTGGGAGATCGCCAGTCCTAACCCCGTACCCCCCATTGTGCGAGAACGTGACCTGTCTACTCGATAAAAGCGCTCAAATAGATGGGGCAAATGCTCTGGCGAGATACCTATCCCGGTATCACTCACCCTGATCTGAATACAATGTTCTTGAACGACTGCTGTTAAATTGATCTCGCCCTGAGCGGAAGTATATTTCACCGCATTGTCCAGCAGATTAAGAAACAGACGAATCAGATGATCGGGACTACCTTGAATCTGAAGGTTGGGGACGATGTGAGTTGAGAACTGAATCTGCTGGAGATCAGCTAACGGTTGAATCTGCTCGGCGATCTCCGCTAATAAGTCACTCAGATCAATGAGTTCTAAATGCACATCCTGATGACGCGGCTCAAGCCGAGAGAGGAGTAAGAGATCGCTACTCAGGCGAATCAACCGATCTACTTCTTGCTCAATCGCTTGCAGTGTTTCTTTATATATCTCTACGGTACGCGGTTGGCTTAGTGCCACGTGCAATCGTCCCTTAAGGACAGTCAGGGGAGTTCGTAGTTCATGGGACGCATCAGCCGTAAATCGCTTCTCATGCTCAAAGGTCTTTTGCAGCGAATCCAGCATTTCATCAAATATCGTTGCCAGTCGTTCCAATTCATCATTAGTTGTACCTTGATAATGAATGCGCTGAGTCAGATCGCCCCTGACCCTGACCTCCTCTGCCATTCGAGTGATTTTACCAATGGGTTTAAGTGCACGGTTCGCCAGAAACAACCCGCCTAAACCGACAATGCCGAGGAGCAGGGGAACTTTCAGGAGGTGTTCATTTAACAGGTTTTGTAAAGTGATATCAACAGGTTCAAGGGAACGCGCTACCTTTAACCATCCGGGTGGTCTGTCATCCCGGGGCCGGATTTCTTGAGTATAAATTCGCCACCGTCCAGTCTCGGTATCGAGGGTCTTCAAACCGGGTTGCAAACCTTGCTGAGTCGGTAATGTGAGTGAATCACCAAAGTGTTCTTTCACGGAACCATCTTGTCCTAGCAAATAAATCTCGACTCCTGCATCATTCAACAATGAGGCTAGAACCGGAGCTTTCTGGCGAGGGTCAAATGCTAGAACATTAAGCTCATCATCGAGATTTTTCAAGGCTTGAATGGCCGTTACTTTTAGTGAGTTGTCAATCTGCTCGAATAACGTCTGACGAAACTCAAAATACATAAAGCCATCTGACACCAGCATGGAAAGTCCTGCCAGCAGGCTATACCAAGCAACCAGGCTTAACCGCAAATTTTGCCAGGGTTTCCGGTACTTGATCATTGCTCAACCTCCGGGATCCGACTTTCATCGTTAGCACTGATCCGATAACCAACCCCCCGCACTGTTTGAATCAGTGAGGTAGTTTCGTTCCGATCTATTTTGCGCCGGAGGTATCCGATGTACACATCAATCACTTTGAAATCTCCATAAAAATCAAAGCTCCAGACGTGTTGAGCAATTTGAGTTCGACTGAGAACTTGGTTAGGATGGCGCATCAGGTATTCTAGCCGGGAAAACTCGCGAGGGCTAAGTTCAATCAGGCGATCGCCCCGTCTCACTAAGCGTTGGACTGAATCCATCTCTAGATTGCCAACCTGGAGCACCACATCGGTCTGGAGGGGAGGACGCCTCAATAATGCCCGCAACCGAGCCAGCAGCTCCGTGAAGTCAAACGGCTTAATCAGGTAATCATCGGCTCCTGCATCTAAACCCAGCACCCGGTCCTGTACCGTGTCCAGTGCAGTTAACAGCAGCACTGGGGTTTGCAATCCGCGTTGGCGCAGATTTTTCAATACGCTTAGACCATCCAATTCAGGGAGCAAGACATCTAGCACAATTACATCATAATCAGCGGCGATCGCATAGTTGACCTTTTCACGACCATTTGAGGCAAGATCCACTGCGTACCCTGCTTCGTTCAGCCCCTGATGAATAAACTTAGCAATACCTGCATCATCTTCCACAACTAATACACGCATATCCAGCTAACTTGTGCTCCCCAATTCATCCCTATTCACAGTCTCGCTCAAAAAAGGAAGTATCTCTCTTTTAACCTTTTACCCTTCAAAGAGACCATCCCATTTTTCCCCTCACCCACCTTCTGCTGTTGACAATTGTTGGAGATTGTGCCATCCCCAAGTTAATTGCTGCCAGCCTTAACTCTAGAGCTTTCTAGCCATGAATTGCTCTGTTGACCAACTCATTAGCTTAATATTTCTCAGTCATTCAATCTGCAAATATCAAAGGCTGAAGTCACGACGTTGCAAGCCTTGGGGTTTATCAAAAAACAATGCACATCAGAAATTATTTGTCAAGGTAAGGTTTGGTTTCAGGCTGGGCTTGTTCAAGTTGAGATAAAATCCAACTTTCCGGAGTTAACCCTTATTGTTGGGCTACTTCTAGGAGGGCTTGATAAGTTTTTTTAGATAGAATCATGGTATGTTCTGACATAATTTGAATCCGTGAGCTTAATCCTATTTTAACTCCAATCGCTGTGAATGGCAACGATGAAATCGAGCCAAAAAGTAGAGGGCGTTCCAGGGAAAATACCCACCCCAATTTTTGCCAAATACCGCCATTCTCCGGAACGCACCATCACCCCTCTCAATGGGGCGTGACCCTCAGTTTAGAGATTGGGGTTATTCCCATCATTTGTAGCAGAGGGTGACACAGCCTACATCTGCTTAAATCTTAGCAGACTTGGGAGCGATCGCCTCAGACTCAAAAACCGAGTTTCTCTGATGAGTTTCTGCCTCTTTACCAAGATTTCACCAGAAACCCGGTTTCTCGGCACAGTCTTTTTGCTCTTAATTCTGGGATGACTTCAAAAGCATCTTGCTCAGATATAGCAATCCTTGCAGCAGTTGTGGAAGACGTCGGCGGCCCCCAACCCCCTTCGACCC
>NZ_JAFLQW010000559.1 GCF_017313335.1 Phormidium pseudopriestleyi FRX01
AGAATTCGCCGCCGTCAAATCGATAATTCCTGGTATCCGGCACGAGTGTTTATTCTGGCAGATTTACATCCCACTGATTTTGTGAAAGCAAGTCCAGGGGGGATGCAAGGTAGTAAACAATACTTTGATATTAGCAAATTAAATGTCAGGGATGCGGAGGATTTAGCTCATAAATTAAAGGGGACAACTTGGGAAAATTATTGATGATTCGGTAAAATTGATTAGTTGGTGTTATGATTAAGAGTGGTTTATAGGAGGCAGAGCCTCCAGTTTGGCATTCCCACCGCAGAGCCTGGGAACGAGGAAAGGAGTAAATTAGAGGCGGCATCGACGACTGGGCGATCGCCTTATCTTCGGTTGTCTGCGATCGGCGCTTTGTAAAGATTGGCTGATTATCAGGTTTGTTGAGACTCCGATGCCATAATCCATCTCATCAGCAAAGGCGATCGCCTGTTCTACTAAAAGGATATAATTGAGTAAAAATCAAACAAATACTGGATATGGAAACTAAAACAATTACGATTCGCGTTAATGCCGAAGCGGCCCGAATCTTTGAAAATGCCTCCGAAGAACAGCAACGAAAATTAGAGGTATTGCTGAGTTTAAAGTTGACTGAAGCAACTCGCTCAAAAGAAAGTTTAGAAGAACTGATGAGCGATATTAGTAGCAAAGCCCAAGAAAGAGGGTTGACCCCGGAAATATTGGACTCGATTTTAAATGATGATTAACATTCGTTATGTCTTTTGTTGTTTAAAAACGATGTAAACTTACTGACACTCGAAGATTTTTTACAAACGCTTGAAGACTAAACCTTAAGTTAACATGACCGATTACTATTGGAGGAAACGATGCAAGTTAAAATTAAACAAATCATTGTCTCACCGGGTCGGCAACTCTTGATGACTGATATCACTTGGCCGATGTATGAACAACTGTTAGAAGAGTATGCTGAAAAACCAAGTGTGCGGATTAATTATAGTCAGGGGGTTTTAGAAGTCATGGTGCCATTACCGGAACATGAAGATGATAAAATAATTATCAGTAACTTGGTGGAAGTGTTACTAGAAGAACTAGATATCGAGTTTAGAAATCTCGCTTCTACTACATTTAAAAATGAAAAGATGCAACAGGGTTTAGAAGCCGATAGCTGCTTTTACATTGAAAATGAGGCAGCTATCCGGGGTAAAAAGCGGATTGATTTAACGATAGATCCACCGCCAGATTTGGCGATTGAAATTGATATAACTGCTCGGACTCGGTTTAATAATTATGAAGCATTAGGGGTTGGAGAACTGTGGCGGTTTGACGGTACAAAGTTGGAAATCAATGTGTTGCAAGGGGGGCAATATGTTCAGATGCGTGAAAGTCCTCATTTCCCTGGGTTGCCTTTGGGTGAGGTGATTCCTCAGTATTTAGAACAAAGTAAAGTTGAAGGTAGAAATAAGGCGATTAAGGCGTTTCGCGCTTGGGTGAGAGGGAGGATTGAGGCAAGCTAGTGAGGAAGAAATGAGTTATACTAAGGTTGTGAACTGGAGAGACTCATGAACTGGATTAGAACAATTTGGGTTAGGGTTAAAGCCGGGAAGATTGAGCGACTTGAGTCTGCCGAGTTGGAGGACGGAACGCAGGTATTGGTGACTTTGATTCCTCCTGATGACTCTGAGTTTTGGCAACGGGCTAGTCAGGTTTCTTTGAATGATGTCTGGGACAACACTGAGGATGATATTTATGCTGAGTTACTCAAAAAGTGAGGTGATTCGCGTTCCCTGTGGGTTCGGCGGATTTATCCAGTTTAAAGGCGATCGCCCCGATGCCTCAGGGAGCAGAATTGGGGGACCAATGCAATAAATAGGTGTTGTGACGGACTCTACAGCTGCACCTCAACCCAGTGTGATGATGGCTTCGGGACGGGCAAAATGTTGGAAAATGATAACATTTGGAATCCCGGGAGATTTGCGGGGGGGAGGGGGAGAGAATCCGCTTGGGAGGCGGATTGGCTGGATTTTTGAAGGGGGAATCTATAGGGCATTGCTTAACAATTCGATATTCATTTTCAATTAAGGCAATGATAAAATACGGCAAACCTGTAGAATCAAACGGCTTGTCAGCGATCGCTTGTACAGTTTTGACCGTCTGCCTATCCCGCCAATTACCCCTAACCCTGACCGTATCTTGAACAGAGGACACTAACGATGGGAAAACCCACTGGCTTTATTGAATTCCTGCGCGAATTACCGTCTGAACTGAACCCACTCGATCGCATCGGCAACTGGGACGAGTTCCACCTGCATCTGGAGGAGGACAAACTCCGCACCCAGGCGGCGCGTTGTATGGATTGTGGCACTCCGTTCTGTCATACTGGCATTGTGATCAGTGGGATGGCAAGCGGTTGTCCGGTGAATAACCTGATCCCGGAATGGAATGACCTGGTGTATCGGGGTCTGTGGCATGAAGCGCTCGATCGCCTCCACAAAACGAACAATTTCCCAGAATTCACGGGTCGCGTCTGTCCGGCCCCTTGTGAAGGGTCCTGCGTCCTAGGCATCACTAACCCCCCGGTGACGATTAAAAATATTGAAAATACCATCGCCGATAAAGGATGGGATGAGGGTTGGATTACCCCGGAACTCCCGGAAAAACGCACGGGTAAAAAAGTTGCTGTGATCGGTTCCGGTCCCGCTGGATTGGCAGCAGCAGCGCAGTTGAACCGGGTCGGACATGGGGTCACCGTGTATGAAAGGGCCGATCGCCCCGGTGGATTGCTCATGTATGGCATTCCTAACATGAAGCTGGATAAGGAACAAGTGGTATTACGCCGGATTAAACTCCTGGAAGATGAAGGGGTGAAATTTGTCTGTAATACAGAAGTGGGCAAAGATATCACCGCGCAACAACTGATGCAGGAG
>NZ_JAFLQW010000376.1 GCF_017313335.1 Phormidium pseudopriestleyi FRX01
CCTACATCCCAAAGTGCCTATATATTCTGGAGTAACGTAGTAATCCTGGCTTAACGAATTACTCAGGCTCATGACACGCTCCTTAATTTCTTAAGAAGCCCGCACTGTAACGGTATTCCGTTCAGTGCGTGTTGTGGTCACTCGTGATGTTCTTCGCCGTGGCCTTCCATCGCTTCACCGATGTAGACCGCCGCTAAGGTGGCGAAAATCAGGGCTTGAATCGCACTGGTGAATAGTCCCAAAAACATCACCGGAAGCGGGATAAATAGGGGGACCAACAACACGAAAACTCCCACCACTAACTCATCTGCCAAGATGTTTCCAAATAGACGGAAACTCAGGGACAGAGGCTTAGTAAAATCTTCGATAATGTTGATCGGCAACAGGATCGGCGTGGGCTGGATGTATTTAGCAAAATACCCCAAACCGCGCTTGCGGAATCCGGCGTAGAAATAAGCCAAAGATGTCAGCAATGCCAGTGCTACAGTGGTGTTGATATCACTCGTCGGAG
Organism: Phormidium pseudopriestleyi FRX01; assembly: GCF_017313335.1. Taxonomy (GTDB): domain Bacteria; phylum Cyanobacteriota; class Cyanobacteriia; order Cyanobacteriales; family Laspinemataceae; genus Laspinema; species Laspinema pseudopriestleyi. The sequence continues at coordinate 512 of NZ_JAFLQW010000376.1, forward strand.
CAGCTAATTCGCCGCCGGGAATGTGAATCAGCTTCCAAGGCACCAACGCGCCAGACCAGTTGCTCACAAAGATGAACAGAAATAATGTGCCAACAAAGGGCACCCAAGGCCGATATTCTTTCTCTCCGATTTGGCCTTTGGCTAAGTCTCTAATAAACTCCAGGGCATATTCCATAAAGTTTTGAAGGCCACCGGGGATCCGTTGGATGTTCCGAGTAGCTGCCAAGGAGGTGACAATTAGCAATCCCATCACAAACCAGGTAGTCATTACAACCTGACCGTGAAGTTTGAGACTGCCAACTTGCCAATAGAAGTGCTTGCCTACTTCCAATTCGGCGATCGGGAGCGAATTAAAGGCGTTTAAAACCTCTAGCATATCCATTAATCGGGGTTCCAGAGGGACTGGATGGTTTGCAAAATGCCTTATCCTATTTGGAGTCCGGCAAAAGGGTCGTTTGAAGGACGTAGACGAGGAGCGCGGCTTTATATGTCAGGAAACCCAGAAATATGGGCATCACCTGTAGCTGATCCCACTGAGTTGCTACTATAATCAACCCAATGAACATCGCCAGTCTGCCTTTACTCAGACTTTGCTTTTGATTGCCGAGACGCTCAACATCCCTTGCCAACATTCTCAAGTAAACCACACCCGTGCACGCCCCGATCAAATAATTCAGGGCAATATTGAGCGAATAATAGAACCAAACCGAGACAAACACGACGGCTGTAATCACAAGGGTCGAGACCAACAACTTTTGTTTAAGCTGATGGTACTCATCCATTGAGGAATTATCCTCCGGTTCACGAGTCTCGTTGGGTTCGAGTTCTCGCTCTTGGGAAGTGGGTTCTTCAGAAGGGTCAGACAAGTTCACTCTTAGTTAACTTATGCCCAGATCGTTACACCTGGACGCTAACAGGCCAAACTGAATAATATCACGCGCCGGTAACATAACTTAAAAAATAATAAATTTATCTTGAACGGGAAATTTTCTGGATCCAGGTTGGGGCGGATGGGGAGAACTTACAAGATTAGGGTTTTTAGGCTCATGGTGATTGACCTTAATATTAACTCCCACTTCCGGTCCCCGGACCTTGGCAAGGGGAGGGTTAGGGTGGGGTCCTCTTGACATTGCTTCCGCCACTTCCGGTCCCCGGACCTTGCCAAGGTCCGGGGACCGTCGCTGAAGTTAATATTAAGGTAAGGTCAATCACTATGAGCGTAGAACCCTACCCTTGTACGTCCTCCCCATCTCCCCCATACTCACCCGACGCCTTTCATGGCAAAAACTCGCAAGCGTTCCTCGATCGCCGCTACTTGCACTCGGGTCCCGATCGCCAATAAAGACTCCCCACTAATCCGTGCATGAAATTCTAGTCCCGAAGGAGTCATCAAACAGTATCGGTGCTCTCGCCCTAAAAACTGCCGATCGCGAATCACCACCTCTCCCGTTTCATCCGGTTTCAAAATTAAATCCTCCTCTCGGATCATTAACTCCCCTTCATTAGAAGTATCGACGGGTTCTGGCATCACTGCTTGAGGCACTTCCACCGCAAACGACCCCACCTCGGTTTCCCACAGTTTGCCAATGCGTCGCGCTGGCAGAAAATTTGCCTGGGTGACAAATCCAGCCACAAAGCGCGAGGCGGGTTCCTCATAAATCTCTTCCGGAGTCCCAAATTGTTCGATGCGTCCCTTTTTCATCACCGCAATGCGATCGCTAATCGCTAATGCCTCCTCCTGATCATGAGTGACAAAAATCGCCGTCGTATTTGTACTCTTAAGAATCTTGCGGATTTCTTCTCTTAAATACAGCCGCACTTGGACATCTAAATTACTTAACGGTTCATCCAACAAGACGATCGCCGGTGCCGGTGCGATCGCTCTAGCTAAGGCAACTCGCTGTCGCTGACCCCCAGACAGTTGATGCGGATAGCGCTTGGACAATCCCTCCAACCCCACTAGGGCGATCGCCTCCGTCACCTCCTGCTGGATCCGTTGTTTCTGTTGCTTTTTCAACCCAAATGCCACATTTTCCGCCACGGTTAAATGAGGAAACAAGGCATATTCTTGAAACACCATCCCTAATTGCCGATGTTCCGGGGGAATCCAGACCCCACCCCCGGCAACCTGTCTTCCCCCAATTTCAATTACCCCTGCATCAGGCTTTTCAAATCCAGCCAATAACCGCAATAGGGTGGTTTTTCCACAACCGGAGGGACCCAGCAAAGTCAGAATTTCCCCTTTCGGTAAATTCAGGGACACTCGATTAACCGCCGGATATCCACTGGCATCGAATGTTTTGGTTACGGATTCTAATCTTAAGATTTCAGGTTCGTTCATTGGCTTTCAAATTGGAGTGAAAATTTTTCCTGATAAGGTTTAATTTTTTGGCTTTAATTCAAGCTCTCTTTATTTGTTTATCTCAGAATATTAACAATGTTTATCTCCAACTTTCCTTTTATTAATAATGTTATTTTTGAAATTTATCCTATTTTAATTATATCATAACCTAACGTTAATTTTTACCGGGATTTCGCCATAATAAAATTAACGTAGAACCAGCAGAAGCTAACAATAGAGCCAGGGAAGCAGCCGCAGCATCGGTAAACTGCACATCCTCTGTCGCTTGCCAAATCTGGGTTGCTAGGGTTTTAAACCCAATAGGCGCAAGTAACATCGTAGCTGGCAGTTCTTTAATTGCCGTCAAAAAGACCAAAACTGCGCCACCTAACACCCCCGGACTAACCAAAGGTAAGGTAATTTCTCGCAGGGTTTGCCAGGGCGTGCGGCCCAGAGTCCTTGCGGATTCTTCTAATTGGGGATTGACTTGTAGCAGAGAACTGCGAATCGTGCCAACGGATTGGGGTAAAAATAACACTAAATAGGCAAACACTAACATCGGTAAGGTTTGATATAAAAATGGGACATAGTTAGCACCCATAAAGACTAAAGAGAGGGCAACTACAATTCCCGGCAGACCAAATCCAATGTAAGTTAAGCGCTCGATTACGGTGGTGATTCGTCCGGGAAAGCGCACGGAAAGGATGGCGACGGGGAGGGCGAAGAGGGTGGCAATCATCGCCGAAAGACCGGACCCGAGGATGGAATTAAAGCCGGTAGTGAGGACATCGGGGGGGATTTTTCCGGCATTGAGTCCGCGCCACAACCAGAAGAGGGTGACGGCGATGGGGAGGACTAATCCCAAGGCGGTGATGATGCTACAAAAGGCGATCGCCGGCCATTTCCACCCACCCAAGGCGATGCGAGTGGGAGTGCGACTACCACTCGAACTGCTGCTGTAATAGGCTCCACCCGTCCGCACTCGATATTCGATCGCCAGAATGAGCAGCAACAGGGCGACTAAAACTAAGGACAACACTGCCGCTGAGTTGCGGTTAAAACTACTCCGGTACTGGATGAAAATGACCCGAGTAAAGGAGTCAAACCGCATCAAGCTGGGTGTCCCAAAATCCCGCAAGGAATAAAGGGCGACTAATAATCCCCCAGCGACTAAGGAGGGACGCAACTGGGGTAAGGTAACTTGCCAGAAAGTCCCCCAAGCATTGTTTCCCAGGGTGCGGGAGGCTTCTTCGATCGCCGGATCAATCCCTTGCAAGCCCGATCGCAAGGCAATCAGCAGATAGGGATAGGTAAACAAAGTTAGGGCCAGAATTGCACCGAACCAGCCATAGATTGAGGGCAATGTATCCACTCCCAAGGGTTCCAGGAGCAGTTGCAGCCAACTCCCTCGGGGACCAAATGTAGCAATTAAGGCAAAGCTACCCACATAGCTGGGAACGGCGAGGGGGAGGGTGGTGGCGACTGCCCAAAACCGCCGCCCAGGCAAATTGGTCCGTTCGGTCAAAAAGGCTAGAGGCAAGGATATCAAGGCTGAAAATAAGGTCACTGCTGCGGCTAACCCGGAACTCCGGACTAACACATCGAGGGTGCGCGGACGAGAGAGCAAGGTCCAGACTTCCTCAAATCCCGCACCTGCTGCCCGGATGACGAGATAGACTAACGGAAGGGCGATCGCCACAGCAGTAATACTTCCGGCTGCCACCAAAAACCCTGGAGGGCGAGACTTTTGTGCCGAGGACTGATATCCCCTAAACAACTTCTCTAACCGCTTGCCAATCTGGGCGATCGCCTTTCCCTGTTTCGTTGATTTCATCCTTGATTTTGCACCTTTCGCACTCTAGATTGTATCTGACCTATGTTCTATAGCAATCCTAAATGATTTATGCCCTCACCCCCAACCCCTCTCCCCCTTTGGGAGAGGGGTTGGGGGTGAGGGCATTCCACAACTGATAAAGGATCTGCTATATCTTGACTCAAGTCGCTCAACTTTTTTGGGTGCATCCGATGTTTGGACAGTCTGCCCTCATCCCCCGGAGCCCCTTCTCCCTTTTTGGGAGAAGCCCTCACCCTCAGTCCCTCTCCCCCTTTGGGAGAGGGATTTAGGGTGAGGGCGGCTTTCATTCGGATGCTCCCACTTTTTTACAAAAGTCCCGCTTGCTCTAGCAAAGAAATCGTTCCCTCTAAATCAGCTAAGTTGCTCAAATCAATATTGGGCGGATTGATTTGAGAGATGGAAATTTGTTTCGCCGGTGGTTGTACCCCAGAAACTAAAGGATACTCGGTGGTTTCTTGAGCAAAATACTGTTGCGCTTCGGGTTTGAGCAGATACTCAATGAATTTTTCCGTATCCCCTTTTTGGTCGGTTGTATCCATGATGGCAATCCCCGCCACGTTAATCATCGACCCGACATCTCCAGGCATATAATGATGGGCGACGGGAAAATTCGGATTTTCACTGGTAAACCGGGAGAGATAATAGTTATTCACTAACCCCAGGTGGACTTCCCCGCGACCTAATGCTTCTACAATGGTGGTATTGTTCCGATACACCACTGCACCATTATCTTTCATCCCCCGTAGCCATTCTAAAGTGCGAGCATCTCCAGCAATAGACCTCATGGCGGTGACAAAGGACTGAAATGATCCATTGGTAGGTGCCCAGCCGACTTTACCCCGCCATTTGGGGTCGGTCAATTCCCAGATATTGCTGGGCAGTTCGTTGGGTTGTACGAGTTGGGTATTGTAATCCACGACCCGAGCACGCCCTGAAATGCCTATCCATTGGCCGTTTCGAGAACGAAACCGTTGGTCTACTTTGTTGAGTAGGGGTTGGGGAATTGGCATGGTGCGTCGAGCTTGGGCCATTGCCCCTAATGCTCCGGCATCTTGGGAAAAAAATAGGTCGGCGCGGCTATTTCGGCCTTCTTCGAGCAGGGCGATCGCCAATTCTGCGGTATCCCCGTATCTAACTTCTATATTAAGTCCGAGTTCTTGACGGGCTTTGTCAATAACGGGACCGATCAGGTTTTCATTCCGCCCGGAATAGATAATCAGGGTTTTTCCCTGTGCCATGACGAGGCGAATTCCGCCCAGGCTTAACAGGATGGCGATCGCCGCGATCGCCAGTTTTTTCCGATAGTTCATGGTTTGTAATCTCTTAATGTTTCGGTTGATGTTGTTCGGAAGTTATGGCAACAGTTGATGCTATACTTTAGGGCATCCAAAGGGGCGATCGCCGCATTATTTCCCCGCCAGTTTTCCGGCAACCTCTATAAAATGCCGGTTTCCTGGAGTAGCTTTAGCGTTCCCTCTAAATCATCAAGGTTACTCAGATCAATGTCGGAATACTTAATATCCGATAAAGGTTTCAGGGTTTTATTCGCCACTACACCTGTTGTCAAGGGATACTCGTAAGTCTCTTGAGTAAAGTATTCCTGAGCTTGGGGACTTAACATAAAGTTAACAAACTGTTCCGATGCAGCCAGATTGTCTGTATTCTCCAAAATACTCACACCCGCCACATTCACCAATGATCCCACATCGTTCGGGAAGCTGTGAGCAACTGGCACGTCTGGATTTTCAGCTTTAATTCTTTCCAAATAATAGTGATTGACTAATCCGACAGCGATTTCACCCCGAGACAGGGCTTCCACGATCGCTGTATTCTTGGAATAGACTTTGGGATTGTTAGCTTGAATCCCTTGTAACCATTCTTTTGTTTGTTCCTCACCTAAAGAGAGTCTCAGGGCCGTGACAAAGGATTGAAATGAACCATTGGTGGGGGCCCAGCCAATTCTTCCCTCCCATTTGGGGTCGGTCAATTCGGTGATGGACTGGGGGACTTCCTCCGGGGATACGAGGCTTGTATTATAGTCTAAGGTGCGAACCCGACCTGTAATTCCCACCCACTCTCCTTCGGGCGATCGATACCGAGACTCGACTTGATTCAGAATATCTTCGGGGAGTTTGGCTGTGCGATCGGCTTTTTGCAGAGCACCCAGAGCACCGGCATCCTGTGCAAAAAAGACATCGGCTGGTGTATTTTGGCCTTCTTCGAGAATGGCTGCCGCCAGTTCTGCCGTTTCTCCGTAGCGGACTTGGATATCAATGCCGGTTTCAGTCTTGAATTGTTCGATTAATGAGCCCACTAGGTTCTCGTTCCGACCCGAATAGACCACCAGTTGTCCAGTGACTGGGTTAGCTGTTGTTGCTGCCTGGTCTGGTTGGGTTGTTGCCGTGGGGGTTGTGCCATTAGCGCAAGCGACTGCCAGTGATCCACTAGCTAGGGCCAACCCTAATAAACTCAATATTTTTCTACGTTTCACTCCTTGCACCTCCTAAAGTACCTCGATATCTTGGGGTCACCCAATTAAGAAAAATTTGCAATTAAATTTAAAAGCAATCCAGCCGAGGTTGTTTTTCAATCCAAGATATGAGTTTACGATATTAGACCCGTTCCGTCAAGGTTAATGAAATAAATTCTCGTTTTGGGCAGTCTCAGAACCTACCCCCAGGCAGAATGGCCTTAAAGCCATAAAGGATAAGCGTTATCACCCAACTCCTGCTTGTCAAAGTATTATGAAATGTAAACAAAATTCAGAAACTAGGTGATTTAGGGGAACTTTTCTGAGAAAAAATGAAAAAATTCCCCCAATTCCCCTTGATTTGTTACAGCTTATCAAGAAAATTTATAAGTAATCGAGAGATAAATTCGGTCCTCTAGACTTTGATTTTGACTCTCATCCCTGCCCAGTTTAAAGTTTTGACCAAGATAAAATTGGTAATTAATGGCAAGTAAGGCTAACTCCTCCTTTCAGCAGATGGCCCCCAAATTTCACTTCTAGGCTTCTGAATATTTCAGGATCAGGGTCTGAATGCCTGGATCATTTTCAGACCCGAAGTCTACAATACTGCCTTGAGGCTGATTTTTTTAGAGATGAGCAACTGGAGTGAAAACGCTCTTAAATCTTTGCCAAATCAGGATTCTAGCCATTTTGAAGGTAAAAAATTTCTGGCCCGATGTAGTCCTGTTTACTTGACATAGATAAAAAAATACAGTATTTCTTAAATTGATATGCATTCTCAGTAGGGTTTTAAGTCAAAACGATTACGGATGATCCTAGCCCTCCTGGCATCGTGAACGATTAAGGTGTAAGACCCTGCACTCTCTCAGAGAGAATGTGGGGTCTTACACCAAAATTTTCTTCTCATCGGTGATGGTCAACTGGTGAGATAGACTGAAGGCTCAATCTCAGGGAGGGAGGGATTGCTATGGAGAGCTTATTGATAAGCTCCAGGATTGAATAACCCGTTTGACCAAGTTGGCATAAAAAAACCCTGGTGGAGTGCTTTTTAGGTGTGAGAAAAACGGAAAGAAGGGAATGCGTCACAAGTGGATGAAGCTCATGCTGGCCTCACCAGCTATTTTGGCGATCGAGGCCTTGATTCCGATGGGAATCGGTGCGATGCCTCTATCGGAAATTGCCCAGCAGGATCCAGTACCGGAGGTGTCGGCGATCGCTGAAGAGGCAGCAACTCCAGAACCCCTAGATATTCTGGAACAAATCAATCTCTACTCCCAAGCCGACCTAGAAGTAGGTCCCTTAGAACAGGTCAACTCGGTCCGGGAACTTACCGATGTTAGCCCCACAGACTGGGCATTCCAGGCAGTCAGTGCCCTCGCCGAGCGCCATCAATGTCTCCTCGGCTATGGCGATGGTACCTATCGCGGTAACCGCGCCATGACTCGCTACGAATTCGCCGCCAGCTTAAACGCCTGTTTGATTCAGATTCAACAGCAAATCGAAGGGTTCAACGCCTTATCCCCAGATGAAATCAACTCGATTCGCCGATTACAAGAAGAATTTGCCGCCGAACTCGCCACCCTGCGAGGTCGAGTGGATGCCTTAGAAGTTCGCACGGCAGAATTAGAAGCCAATCAGTTCTCCCCCACCACCAAAATGAGTGGTGAAGTCCTGATGGCTCCGATTCATGCCTTTGGCGATCGCGGGGATACCACCGCAGGCGGAGAAGAGACCGAACTCTCCTTCGGTTATCGTGCACGGTTGCTCTTTGACTCTAGCTTGACGGGTCGCGATCGCCTCCGAACCCGACTGCAAGTCGTAAATGTGGCACGTTTAGATAACACCACGGGTACCGTCATGTCTCGATTGGGATTCGACGGAGAAGAGGGCAACGAAGCCATCCTGGAACGCCTAGAGTATCGGTTCCCCATCACCAATAACATGAGAATGTGGGTGGGGGCAACGGGACTCGCTCAGGATCACATTATCCCCGTCACCAATCCCCTGCTTGAAAGTGACGGTAGTGGTGCGCTATCGCGATTTGGCCGTCGCAACCCGACTATTTATCGGCAACCGGGTGGTGCTGGTGCAGGGTTTGAATACAAATTTGGCAATGTGGCTAGACTGTATGGTGCCTATATGGCTGGAAATGCCGGTACCCCCACCGCTAAAAATGGGTTATTTGATGGCAGTTATAGCGCCACTGCCCAGCTCACCGCCACTCCGATTGAAAATTTAGAGGTCAGCTTGGCTTACTCTAACTCCTATTTTCCCGGGGGTGAGGTTAACGTTTCCGGGAGTACGGGTTCTGGCAATGCAAGGCGACCTTTTACCAATAATGTTGCCACCACTTCCAATAACTTGGGGGTACAAGCCAGCTTTGCATTCGCTCCCGTGACGGTTTCTGGTTGGGCCGGTTGGTCCTTAGCCGAAGCCCAAGTCAGTGACGGAGATGTTAGCAGTGGCGACACTGCCACCTTATTTAACTGGGCGCTGAATGTCGGGGTTCCCGATTTAGTGAAAGAAGGCAGCCTACTGGGTTTTATTGTCGGCCAACAGCCGAAAGTGATCAGTAATGATGTCTCTGGACGGGAAGACCCGGATACTTCCTTGCATTTTGAGGCGTTATTCAAGTATCCCATCACTCAGAGAATCAATATTACTCCGGGATTTTTTGTGATTACCAATCCCGATCATAATTCGGACAACAATACCATCTGGGTGGGTACTATGCGAACTCAGTTTACTTTCTAAACTCACGGTATTGGTCCCGCTGAACATCTGAAGAATCGGTAAATTTTAGAATTTACCGATTCTTTCTATTTATAGGCAGTTTTTAAGGTTTGGATTGCTCTAAAAATGATTGGCAATCAAGTCGGGAATGTCTTCGGGCTGAATCTTGGTATAACGGGCTTTATCCGGCATAACGACTACATTGGGTCCGGCTTTGCAGCGGCTCATACAGCCTGTTCCCTTGATGGTGACATTATCTTCTAACCCTTTTTGACGTAACTGTTCTTCTAATGCTTTACAGACTGCTGCTCCCCCTTTCTTGCGGCAGTCGGACTTTTGACAAATGAGAATGGTTGCTTTCTTTTTTTCGGGGACGATGGGTTCGAGGGTGGCAATGGGGGGTGGAGAACTCGCGCAAGTTTCGGCGATCGCACAGTCTCGAAAATGATCACAACCGGATACCGGACTCATGATTGGCACGGGTTCAGAAGAAACCGAGTTGAGGGCCGGGAGAATATGATAGGCTTTAAGCTTCAATAATCCCGTTTTGAGGTTCAGTTGTTTCTCCCCGATCGCCCTCACCCAGTCTCCGGGTGTCAACTGAGTTTCTAAAATAGCACGCTGCTTTTTCGGCATATCTAGCTTAATAAACCGTTCGCCTTCCCCTGTCGCCAATCGAAAGTATTTAAGATTCTTTCCCCCGGGGATGCCAAACCCTAAGAAACGACCTTCGAGATTGAGTTCTGAGGTTTGTTTATATGATTTACCCATTGTCTTGTTTTTGGTGGTTGTTTTTTGTACAAAAGTTTGCTTAAACGTGGGCGATCGCAGTTTTAAATCCCTCTGGTGACAGGATCCGGGACTCCCCCCAGAGGCGATCGCCTTGACTTAATTAATCTGCCAGCACTGTTCTAACCACAGCACTAACTCCTGACGCGAGGCACTCTGTTGTCTAGATACACTCCAAAACTGCACGGTGGCTATTGTATCGCTCAGGTACACCCGCAATGGCTGATTGGGTTCACACCAACAGGGAATCTCTAGTTCGCGCAACCGCTGAAATACAGACCATCGTTCGGTCCCATTCACTTCTACTAACTGTGCTAGATCGGTCTTGTGTTCCGATGATTCCATGCAATTGTCCTAATACTTGCTAAATATTATCAGTAAGCGGGTAGAGGGACTCCCTGATTCTTCCCCTCGCTCTGAGCAATCGCGATCAGGTTTTGAACCCGGCGATCGCCTGTCTTCTTCCTTACCTTACTGCAACTGACAAATATTCTCATCTATTTTTAGATAGACTTTAACAAAACTTTACAATTCATTAAAAATTTCCCCTTAAAAATGAGATAACTTCTCAATTCAGCCGAATTACCCTCTATATTTAGTGTCAATTCAAGACATAACACTACCCCTAGCAGTAACGGGCTAAAGTATGGGGACGGACCGTCAACTGTATCTGATTGAGGGCCCTAGGGTTTTGTTCAGAAGAATCCGCAACCTCCCTCGTAAGAATTGGTAATCTGCAATATTTTAAAAACCGAGCTAATTGATAATCTATAGCGGTTTAAAAATATTTAGGGTGTATTCTATGTACTCCCACCTAGATTTGCCTGTGTTAAAATTCCTCTATTGAGCAATAAAAGTTGCCAATCAAAAAGGAGAACACTAATTATGGCTGAAATGCAGAATGCGGTCCGATCCTTTGGGCAGATTGCGGACAATCCGATTGGGTTAGAAACCTCAGTGACTGCGCCGGTTTGCGAAGGCTTAAATGTAGCCTTAGCAAGCTTTCAAGCGCTTTATTTGCAGTATCAAAAACATCATTTTGTGGTGGAAGGGGCTGAATTTTACTCCCTGCATGAGTTTTTTCAAGAAAATTACGAAGCGGTAGAAGAACACATCCACGATTTAGGGGAACGATTGAATGGGTTGGGGGGAATTCCCGCCGCGAGTTTCAGTAAATTAGCTGAATTGTGCTGCTGGACCCCAGAACCGGATGGGGTGTATAGCTGCCGTCAGATGGTAGAACATGACTTGGTGGGGGAACAAGGGATGATTCAACTGTTGCGACGGCAGGCTGCTCAGGCGGAGAGTTTAGGCGATCGCGCCACCCGGTATCTCTACGAGAAAATCCTGCTGGCTACAGAAGAACGCGCTTATCATCTGGCGCATTTCCTAGCCCACGATAGTTTAGTGGTTTCCCACTAAATAATAGAGAGGTTTTCTCAAAACTGCGTTACTGTAGAAGGATAGTTCAGCTTTAAACGCTGACCGACTCGACCTATCGATTCTAAACAGAAGAGAACGCTTAAGGCAGAGGGGGATTTTCCCTCTCTGCATCTTTTTTTTGGGGTCGTTTGTCATTGGTCATTTGTCATTACATTTAAGTACATCTCCGGTCCCCTCCCCTTGGCAAGTAGGGCTGTTTCATTGTCAAATTTTCCTTACTCCGTAAGCTTTACAGCCCAAGGGTTTTCGTCCTTATTTCCTAAGTTGAAACTAAAAAATAGGAAACCACCCCGTCCCTTCGGGACACCCCTCCAAGGGAGGGGAATTAGCCGAGAAATTCCCCTCCCTTGGAGGGGTGCCCCCCAGGGGCGGGGTGGTAAATTCTTTCTTGTGAGCAGGTATTTATCTATGCGCCCTACTCAAC
>NZ_JAFLQW010000420.1 GCF_017313335.1 Phormidium pseudopriestleyi FRX01
ACGACAGGCAGTTTCTAACTCGGATAAATCCAGCAATCCATCGGGTTGAACCGGCAAATAGGTGATTTCAAATCCCAAGGTTTCTAAGTAGGCACAGGGGTCGAGAACCGCATTATGTTCGGTTTGAACGGTAATAATATGTCGTCCTTTTTGAAAATAACTTTCCGCCGCACCTTTAATGGCTAAATTATTGGCTTCCGTTGCGCCACTGGTAAAAATGATTTCTTCTGGGGTGGCATGAATAGCATTAGCTAGGGTCTCTCTAGCTTGTTGAATTGCCGCTTCTGCCTCCCATCCATATTGATGATTGATGCTTGCCGGGTTCCCGAAATAGTCGGTAAAGTAAGGCAACATCGCCTGGATTACCCGTTGATCTACAGGGGTGGTGGCATGACAGTCAAGATAAATAGGGCGATCGGACATAAGCAATTTTAGGAGAAACAGTAGGCTCTATAGCAATCCTAAATGATTTATGACATCTTCTCCCCTCTCCCCCTTTGGGCCGCCGACGAGAAAGGGGTGAGGGCATTACACAACTGATTTAGGACTGCTCTAACTTTAGCTTAACTTAAATTAGACTAAAGTTATATCAAAGTCATTGGTATGATTTTCAGAAGGACCCTCGAACAGAAATTACCCTGCTTTCACTCTGGTTGCTGAAAGGCAAAATCTTCAGTCTTGATACCTGGGCGATCGCTCGGTTTTGCAGACTGGATGCGGATGGGTAATTCAATTTTAAATTCGGTTCCTTGTTGAGGATGAGAAATACATTCTATCGTCCCTTGATGTTGCTGTACCACAATTTGATAAACCATTAACAATCCGAGTCCAGTTCCTGAACCGACGGGTTTTGTACTAAAAAAGGGGTCAAAAATTTGAGACTTAATGGATTCAGGAATTCCGGGACCATTATCGGCAATCCGAATACAAATTCTATTTTCGCTTAAACTTTCAGTGTGAATGGTCACGCAACCGGGATGAGAATCGGAATAGACAATGGCTCTTTCTATAGCATCAATGGCATTATTAATGATTTGCAAAAAAGCTTGATTAATTTGGGCCGCGTAGGATTCAATAGCGGGTAATTTTCCATAATTTGTAATCACCTGAATCTGTTGATGAGTTTCATTAGATTGCAACCGATGACCTAAAATTAACAAGGTATTTTCTAGGGCTTCGTTGATTTGAATACACTGGAGTCCAGAGCGTTCAAAATGGGTAAATTCTTGAAGAGATAAGACAATTTTGCGAATGCGATCGCTCCCATTCTGCATAGAACCAATGATTTTCGGTAAATCTTGCAAGATGAAATTAAAATCGATAAATTCGAGTTTAGTTTGAATCGCAATACTGGGTTGATTGACTTCTTTTTGATACAAATGCACCAGGTCAATTAAGTCTTGAGTATATTCTTGAAGATGAGTGAGATTGCTGTAAATAAAAGTAACAGGATTGTTGATTTCGTGAGCCACACCAGCGACGAGTTGACCAATGCTGGACATTTTTTCGCTTTGGATTAATTGAGACTGTGCTCGTTGTAAATCCTTGAGGGTTTTACTCAGGCGTAAACCGGCGCGAACCCGGGCCATTAGTTCCTGGGTATCAATGGGTTTAGAGAGGAAATCATCCGCCCCGGAGTCCAAGCCAATCACGCGATCGGTCACCAGTTCGCGGGCGGTTAAGAGAATAAAAAAGGTACTGGACAAAGAGGGGTTGGCTTTGACGTGTTTGCAGACGGCTAATCCATCCAGTTGGGGCATCATCCAATCGCAAATAATTAAATCAGGACGGAGTTGATCCGCTTGATGGATACCCTCTTGACCATCGGAGGCGATCGCCACCTCATGACCTTCACTTTCGAGCAAGTCTTGCAAAACAATCTGCACCGTAATATCATCATCAATCGCTAAAATTTTACCCATAATCTGGTTACCATTGATAATTTTTGCGTTTAAATTTTTCCCTTTGTCCCAACATAACGTACCCTGATTTTTATTATAATTTAGACTGGCTACTGTTAAAGTATCGGTACTCTCGTTGATAACCTGGGGAGGATTCCAAAACCTGGACTTTCTGCTCCAGTCTGTGAGGACTAGACACTGGGTTTATGGTCTTTTGAAGTGGGAGGCTATCCGGCGAAACCCCTCTGCACAAGAGGGGCTAATTCACAACTCAACCCAGGTTAAAAAATCGGAGGGGGTTGATTAATTGTTTCACCTTCGGATTTAAGGTAATTCGGTTAAATGAGTGTCAATAAACTCGCGAACGCTCTGTAATTGAGCTGGCAAGCGAGATAAAAGTGAGTTGGCTTCAGATAAGCGATTTTCCCGAGCGAGAGTGCCTATCTGTTCAGCTAGGGCTGACATAGCTTGCGCTCCAACATTGGCACTAGAGCCTTTGAGTCGATGGGATACCCGGTCAACCTTAACACAATCATTGGCTTGAATAGCGGAGGCGATCGCCTCGGTATCAGCAGTGGCGGTGTTGGCAAATGCCTCTAACAAGCGGCGCTGGAGTGCGAGTTTGCCGCGAGAGACTTCTTCCAGGCGGTCCAGGTTGATTGCGGATGGGGAGTCCGAGGCGATCGCCTCGGCAGGATCCGGAGGTAGAACCGGAGTCGAGGAATCCGGTTCTGGGGATTTGCTCAACGGGTTGATCCGCTGATGGGGATGAGCAATCCACCGTTCTAAAAGCGCATTCAAGTGATCCAGATGGACGGGTTTGCTGATATAATCATCCATGCCCGCCGCGAGACACTTATCCCGTTCCGCAGACATGGCGTGAGCCGTCAGAGCAATGACAACGGTTTTGTGAGATTTGGACAGGTCCGGGGACTCGCCATCGGCAGAGGGGCAAAGGGACCCGGTTGCTTCGAGTTTGCGGATTTCTTGGGTGGTTTGATAGCCATCTAATCCGGGCATTTGACAGTCCATCAAGACAAGATCGTAGCGCTTTTGGCCGAGGCGGGCGATCGCTTCGACACCATTTCCCACACATTCTCCTTGATAGCCTAATGCCTCTAATTGGTGGAGAATCACCTGTTGATTAATTGGGTGGTCTTCCGCCACTAAAATAGTCACCGTGGAAGGAATCCGGGGTTGCACGGGGGTTTGGGGGGATGGAGAGATGGTGGAACTGCCTCCCCCGGTTTGAGCATAGCCGGTTTGTGGGCGCAGGACCCCGCTCATCAGACTATTCAACAGTTGGGACGATCGCACTGGTTTGACCAGATGTCCTTCTACAAAACTCAACCCTCGTTGTTGTGAGGATTGCACCAGTGCCAAGGCGCGATCGCAATCGGAGAGGGTTGTCATCAAAAATAAGGAAGTTTGTGGGGGAAACGGGGATAATTTTTGAATAAATTCCTCGACGAGGGACGGGTCAGACTCGTTACTCAGCATCCAATCTTCACAATCTGCACCCTCATCTTTAACGTCTTTGTTCTCCTGGCGATCGCGCTGAATTCCTAAGAGCATATTGAGGTCAACAATCGCCACTTGATAGGGTTGTCCTGCGGTGGCCGCCTCTTGCAAAGTCTGGTAGAACTTGCTATAATTATCAACCTCATCAAGACCAATGCCCCAATCTGCAGCTAGATATCGTAACGATTGACGAGTCGAGGCACTCTGGTGAGCTACTAATACCTTAATGGAAGTGAAAGCGACGGGCAGAGCACAACGGGGAATCGAACCCGATACCCGAGTCCCCTGTTTGCGAAACTTGAGTTCAAACCAAAAATTAGAGCCTTGATCGGGGTAACTTTCCACCCCGATTTCTCCCCCCATCAGTTCCACCAATTGTTTACAAATCGCCAATCCCAAACCTGTCCCCCCATAGCTTCGGGTTGTGGAAGTATCCCCTTGAGAAAAGGATTGAAACAGTTTTTTCTGGTGATCGCGCGGGATGCCAATCCCCGTATCTTGCACCGTAAACCGCAGCCAGACTTCTTGTCCTCTGGCATCTGGGGATTCCGGCTTCATCGACTGATTGACCTGAACAACCACCTCCCCCCGCTGAGTAAATTTAATCCCATTGTTAATCAAATTTAACAGAATCTGACGAAAGCGGGCTGCATCTCCGATTAAGTGTTGCGGCACTTTCGGGTCAATCCAGACGGCCAATTCTAAACCCTTCTGATGAGCTGGAGCCGCCAATAAATCCACGACTTCTTCAATACAAGTTGACAGTTGAAAATCTAAAGATTCGAGATTCATTTCTCCGGCTTCCAGCTTAGAAAAGTCTAAAATATCATTGATAACCCGCAACAAATGTTCCCCACTGATGCGGATGGTTTCAGCACAATCCCGTTGCTGATTAGAAAGCGGGGTTTGTAATAATAAACCCGTCATTCCTAACACCCCATTCATCGGGGTCCGAATTTCATGGCTCATGTTGGCGAGAAATTGGGATTTGATTCGGGCTGCTTCTAGGGCAGTTTCCCGAGCTTCCACCAGTTCATTAATATTATCAGTGACAATGGCAATTCCTCCAACTGCCCCAGAGGGACTGTACCAAGGCTGAATTGCCCAACGCTGATAGAGTTTAGACCCGTCCGCCCGTTCCCAGCAATCTTCACTGGAAGAGATAGCTTCTCCCTCTAGAACCCGTTTCAGCAGTGGACTCCATTGCTCAAACAGATCTGGCATCATGTCAAAAAAGTGACATCCGATCCAGGAAGGATGGTTGCAGCAGAGATCGCCATTGTAATCACTCAACCACTTTTGAGAATGGGCAATATAGCGCAAGTCGTGATCAAGCATTGCGATCGCCACGGGTGCGCGATTGATAATTTCTCGGAGTTGCAGGCGCTCCTTTTCCAGAGCTTCTTGGTACTGTTTGCGGTGAGTGATATCTTTGTGAGTCCCTAATATCCGCAGGATGTGCCCTCGGTGATCCCGTTCTACCACCTTTCCCCGGTCCTGAATCCACTGCCATTCGCCGGTTTTGGTGCGAATCCGGTATTCAAGTTCAAAACCCGGCGTCCCGCCGTTGAGATGGTGGTTCCAGGCGGCGATCGCATGGGGCCAATCATCCGGATGAATCAGTCTGCGCCAGGATTGGACCGGATTCTGGGTTTCATCGGGCATCCAGTCGGCGATCGCTCGCCATTTTTTCCCAATAAACAAATCTCCCGTCTCCAGATTCCAATCCCATAATTCCAAATTGCTGCCTTCGAGGGCTAATTGCAATCGTCGGTTACTTTCCTGAAGGCGATCGAGGCACTTCTGATTTTCCCAATCGCATTGCGACGCCCTTTGTCCCTCGCCATCCCCGACCGTAACCTCTACGATATTAGTATAAAGAGTAAAAATCCCCACAACTGCGCCCCTGTCATCGGGAATGGCATGAGCTCGCAAAAAGGCCGTCTTGCCGGTTCGGTCTTGTTTTTGTAACAAGACTTCTGCACACCAACTATACCCTCTGCGGACGCTTTGGCAAATTTCGCGATCCAGTTCGGGAGTGCCGTACAGTTGGGAAATCCCACCGTAAGCATTGATTTCATCACGACTATATCCAAATTGTTCCTGAAATGCTCTATTTTGATAGGTGAGAATCCCGTTGAGGTCGGTGATGGCAACGGCATCGGATGCTTCATTTACACCCCGCTCCAGCCACGATGCTGAGGCGATCGCCAAGGGAACACGATTCACTAGAGTTCGAGTGGGAATACTCACTCGAACTCGCTTCAGGTGTTTGGGATGTTTCAGGAACAATCCGGTTGAGGCGTCCCGATCAGCAGATGTTGGATGAGGTTTGCGGATGCAGGACCGCGATTGTCTCAGTTCCACCGTTAGTAACATTGAGGGTTGTAATTGAATCGGTTGTACTCCAGAGGAATCCCCAGGATTCGGATCCGATGTCAGACTCTCTGGTTCTGCCGATGTCTGAACCCGGTCCTGTGCGATCGCCCTTCGTCCCTTCCAAATCAAGAACACGACTTGATGATACGGATCAAAAACAGGTTTGATAGAAAAATTCACCCCCTTCCCCCTGCCGTTGCTACGGTCAAGTTCAAGGCAACTGCGAACGAATTCCCCCCCAGCGGCTGTCGCGATCGCCTGCTTTAATTGTTCTTGCATCTCGTTATTCTGATGGTCAGTTTCCTGGCATTCAGGAGGAGTCCACCCTCGACTGTTCCAAAAGGGAAGACCCACTTCCTCTTCCATCCCTGAATCATCACTGCCTCTGTCCCCCAGGGTTTGAATCTCCAGAAGGGTTCCCTTGGGTTCTAGTAGTGCGATCGCCTCCCAAGATTGCAGGACCGGGGATGAACCACTCCACTGAATATCTCGGTTAGACTGTCGGCGATAAGCGGCGATCGCCCGTCCTGCGGTTTGCAATAGAGAGATTTCCCCTTGACTGACTGGGTGACGGTGGGGATACTCAAACCCCATCCATCCCAGACAACAGTCATCGGCAATGGCGGGAATCAGCAGAATCGAGGCGATCGGGCGATCGGCAAAAAAAGACCTGTCTGATTCCGGCAGTTCCGCCACCGCCCTCGACATCGCCTGTCCCCCCGAGGCGCTGATCTGCTCTAAATCCGGTAAATTCGGGACCATCCCCTCCCTGGGAAAGTCGTCGGCATACCACTGCGATCGTAAACCAGTCCCCCCCCCATCCTCTGTCCCCTTCGTTTCCCAGAAGTAGGCACCTGTCGCACCAGACACCTGTGCCAGTCGTTGTAAAATCTCTTCATAAAGCTGAGTTTCACTCTTGAAATCTGGCGTTACAGCCATCAGTAACTGTTCCTGAATCTCCACCAACGCCGTCAGGTAGGATGAACCCGAACTGGGATGATCCAGTTTAGGGTCAGGGTCCCCCTGGCATCCCCCAGAGAAATCGCTTTGTGACTGAAACGAACTCCGGTTTGAGCAACCCTTGACCAGGGCAACTTCCCGGGTCAACGGAGGGACTGTTTGCGCCGGAGTGTCTACCGACTGTTGCTGACTTTTTTGGGGATTCGCACTGATCAGGCGACCTTCCCATTGCCAGGATTGTTGTTTTTCAATGGCGATCGCCATTGATTGCATCAAGTCTTTCCAGTGGTCTGAATCTAGGCGAAAACTCACCTCAACCCGAACAGGTTTAGACTGTCCTTGCGGATCACCTTCATGATTTTGTACGGATGTAGCAAGGTTTTTCCCCTCAACGGTTCCAGGAATAGTCTCATCGTCCTGATTCCAGGCTAGATCGAGCAGTTCCAACACAATCCCTCGATTGCGAGTCTCTGTGCTCGGTTGACTAGACTCTACGGATTTAATCGGAGTCAATTGGCGAGTTTTTGAGGATGAGAGTGGGGTGGGTTCTACGGGAATGACCATTTGATATACCTTGTTTTATTTCGACTTTAAATTTTGGAGTGAACTATTCTAAGATTCAACCTTTCCCGGGAAAAGTTACTATGCTGTTGGTGATTTTAATGGTTTCTTTATTTTTTGGCCCAGAAAAAATACTGAATTGCTTCCAGTCTATAGCAGTCCTAAATGATTTATGACATATATAGCTCCCCTCTCCCCCTTTGGGCCGCCGACGAGAAAGGGGTGAGGGCATTCCACAACTGATAAAGGATCTGCTATAGATGATGGCAGGATGTTTAGCTCGGCAGTTGCCTAACTCAATTCTAGGCTTAATGTCACTTCTGCCTTAGTCTAACCCGAGAGTTGGAACCCAGGAAAGATTTAGGGGCGATCGCTGGCAGAGTGGTCAAGGGTCGCCCCTGGGTTGTACTCAATTTTGGGGGCAGTCAGTTAGAGTTTTAGGAACACCTGGATCTTTAACTTTGCACCCCGTCACGCCCTTCTGGGTTAGGGGCGATTTCACTGCCTCACCTGGGTGCAATGGCAAGGCTGTCCACCGGCTTTTGAGTGCCTATATTTCCCCAGGGGTTGACCGGGAGTTAGAAACGATATATTTCCCCGAAAAGGTTATTCTTTAATGGGTTTAGCGGTATTCTGCCGTTGATGAATTGCCACCCTGTATAAAGAACAGTGGTGATCCATACCTAGGGATTTCTGACGGTTGTACTCGTGGCATCATTCCCCGGGGTGTGAGATGGGAGTGGCCCTTTCCACGCTTCCAACAGTGGAGTTGATCGCAAAGGAGAGTCTTTGTGATCGTCAGCGATCGCCACTTCACCCTTCGGGTTTTGAGATCTCAAACCCCATTTATCGACTGCCCAACTGTCATGAATATTGCGAAATATTACAAGAATGTGCGCGTTTCCCAGGGGGATAGTTTTGAGCGTCTCAGCAGTGATTGCCCAATATTAAGACCCGATGTGGGGAGGCGATCGCATCCGCTTTCCCGCATCGGGGTTTTCTGAAAAAAATTCTCCAATTTTTCAAAGGAGGCATAAGGCACAGTCTTGTCCTCAGCCCGGTCAATGGGAATATTATCGGGGTTAGAGTTCCCGGAGGTGACAAGTTTGACCGGATGAGGCAACTGTCAAATACCTGGATCTCTTCTTTGGGTGCAGGTTGCCTCCGGGGGAAATTCCTGATATCAAATCCCCCTGAATTTCAGCCCAATCTCAGCGGGCTTTTCCCCTGGGGTAAAAGGTAGCTATCCCTTGAAGAGTCAACCCGATTAGGGGAAGGATGGGGGATCTCCGGTACAAATACTAGAGGGGTTTGAACGGATTTGATTGCCGAATGTTCACCGGAGTGATCTGCATCGTCCCATTGCGATGGGATGGGATTGAAGATCTATCCCAGCCTCAGTGCAATGGGCCGATCGCCCTCGGCTGTTAGGCCACTCCTGATGGGATTGAACCGCTGTTTGATTGGGTTTAAGCCCGAATCAGTAATCGAGGGAATCCTGCTCTTATTTTAGGGGATAGGGGGAAACATTTTATGGAGGCGATCGCTCCTGAGTTTGAGTCCGGGAATGGAGTTGGGTTAAACCCAAATTGGTATAAATTAGAGTCGAGGACGGCCTAACCCCAGAGATTTCAGACCCATCTATTTTACCCAACTTAAAGTATTGGGCAAGCGGTACAGCCACGGTTCATCCGGCGATCGGCTCAGACTAGAGCGTCGATACCTGAACGGAAAGACAAACCGAGTTTCTTTTTAAAATCTCTGCGGATTCGCCACCAATCTCATGCAGAAACCCAGTTTGTGGTCCCGGTGATCAACAACTCTACCGGCATCCTAGGGGTTAAGGATTCCGGGACGGATCAAGAATAGCGAACCGAGCCATTCTGTACAATTAACTAGCTACTCCGGTAGTGTATTCCAGTTAATAAAAGTCTTTGCTGTTTCAAGTCACCTCTGAAGGGTAGAGGAGGGGAAGTAACCCGACGATCGCACTCCGGTGGCGATCGGCTAATCAAAAAACAAAAGTTTTTGACGAAATCAACGGATTCACTTTACAATAAAAATCGGGATTGTTAATGCAGAGCCATTTCAATACCACAGTAGGGAGAACCGGCTTAATCGCGATCGGCCCAACCGATAGCGCAAGACAGGCGGTCTTACGGAAAAAAAGAGTGGAGCAGAGTTCGCAAAACGCTTGGCCACCGGATTTTTCCACCGGATGTCTCCAACGCCAAGGCGATCGGGCCAATCAAATAACTAGACTTGTAAGTAGGAAACTGTTTTATAGTCGTGTTATAAAGGTTAAATCAACGGCGCACTCCCAAGGGAGAACGTCCGTCTACAAGCGCGATCGGCTGCCAACTGAAGCGCAACCTTTCATCACATTCGTAAACGCGATCTAACCCTTCTAGTAATATTCGTTGCTAAAAGTAGACGCGCTTCGATGTATTTTCGATCTATAAATCCCAAATCAACCCTGTATGACGTCCCCAAGACGCTATAGGATGGGATAACCCTGTATGACGTTATAGAAAATGCCAACCAAACCAGTTACCTTAAGACTACCCGAAGAACTCTTAGAGGCGATCGATGAGATGGTTGTCTCCACCGATACCAATCGCACCGAAGTCGTGGTTAAAGCTCTCCAACAAGTCTTTTCCGGAGAAGCAACTCAACCCACCCCGACGACAACCCCGGCCACAACTGCAACCCCGGCAACAACTCCCGATACCACACTCATACAACGACTCGAAGACCTAGAGGTAAAAATCTCTAGCGTCATGGATCGCTTAGACTCTGATGTTCTATCCCGTCTAACCAAACGAGTCAGCGTCTTAGAAGAAGGATTAACTTCCTCCGAACCGCCGACCCCGGTCGAGACTCCGAGTACCACCAAAACTGCCAG